>JANRMC010000155.1:0-19803 GCA_033761915.1 Flavihumibacter sp. | reverse complement strand
GCCGGGCAAAGTATCTAATATCCATTTTAATTTGGTGGCGCTGAAGTAGGCATCTATAACCAGCCCTGTTTTTGCCTGAATGGTGGCGGCTTTACCTGCGGCTTTCAGTTCATCGCAATACGCAGCAGTTCTGCGGTCTTGCCAAACAATGGCATTGTAAATGGGTTTGCCGGTAGCCCGTTCCCACACCACGGTGGTTTCTCGTTGATTGGTTATACCAATAGCGGCTACCTGCTGTGTGGTGGTGTTTGCTTTTGCCAGCACTTCTGCCAGCACACTAAACTGGCTGCTCCATATTTCATCGGCATCATGCTCTACCCAACCCGGTTGCGGATAAAATTGCGTAAACTCTTTTTGTGCCGTGGCAGCAATGTGCCCGTTGGCATCAAACAAAATAGCCCGGCTGCTGGTAGTGCCCTGGTCTAAGGCTAAAATATATTGTTGTGGCATAGCAAATGTTTACTGAAAAGATAGGGAAAGTTTGCAGTGTATGTTTATAGTTGCCATAAACTTTCTTTAATAATCAGTATCATTTTTTTGTTACCAGCAGCAGCACACTATTCAGCATTCTTGCGTCGCACACTTCAACTATGGTAAAAAGTATAGGGCATAAGGTTTAAAGCCTTACACCCTACACCTTTTAGCTTATACCTATTCTTTTGCTGAAGTGTCCGCCTCAAAAGGCGGAACGATGCCGCCATGAAAAACAACTGCCGGCTACCCAAAATACCCAGCCGCAGCAGCCAGTCATCAAAAAGCAGTACTAAAAAAACGGGGCAATACTAAACTGTTGTACATTCAGTGCTATAATTAAAACCAACAAGTATGGCTAACTATTTTATGAGAGCAACCAACCGATGGGTTGCGTTGTTGCTTTTGTGTTTTATTACCACCCTGGTGCTGGCAGCTGCTGTTAAAAGCTGGCAACCGTTAAAAGCATGGAGTGGTGAAAACCCAAAGGCCGACACCACCAAAAAAGACAGTATTGTATTTACAAACTTTGCAAACCTGCCGCTGAAACCTACCCGCAAAATAAGCTTTGCCACCAATGAGGGCAGCTGGATGTCGGTAGACATTAGCCCCGATGGGCAAACCATTGTTTTTGATATGATGGGTGATATTTACACCATACCGGTTACCGGTGGCACGGCCACGGCTGTTACAAAAGGTATTGCTTTTGATACACACCCGCGTTACAGCCCCGATGGAAAAAAGATTTTATTTACATCTGACCGCAGCGGCTCTGAAAACGTTTGGTATATAGACAGTGAGAAAAAAGATACGGTGCAGTTAACCCGCGACCGCGACCAGAATTATCCTTCTGCCTGCTGGAGCCCCGATGGAAATTATGTGGTTACCGCCCGTGGCCGTTTGGATGTGAAGTTGTGGATGCTGCATAAAGATGCCGGCAGTGGTACGCAGTTAATAGATATGCCGGGCTTAAAAACAATTGATCCTGCATTTAGCGCCGATGGCCGTTATGTATATTTCAGTCACCGCAACGGCCCCTGGAATTATAATGCACAAATGCCCCAATACCAGGTGGGCATGTACGACCGTGAGAATGCACGCATTACCAGCATTACTTCCCGCTACGGTTCTGCCTTTACACCCGTACTTTCTAAAGACGGTAAATGGTTGGTGTATGGCAGCCGCTTTGAAGATAAAACTGGTTTGGTATTACGCAACCTTGCCACAAACGATGAGAAATGGCTGGCCTACCCCGTGCAAAGAGATGAACAGGAATCGATGGCTGTGATGGGTGTATTGCCCGGTATGAGTTTTACACCAGACAGCAAGGCATTGATTGCTTCTTATGGTGGTAAAATTTACCGCATCCCTATTGATGGCGCTGCTCCTACAGAAATACCCTTGACCGTAAATATGGAATTAGAACTGGGACCCCGTTTAGAATTTAAGTTTCCCGTGTCTGATACTTCGCATGCACTGGTTAACCAGATACGTGATGCAGCTCCTTCACCCGATGGAAAAAAATTAGCCTTTACTGCTTTAAACCGTTTGTATGTGATGGATTACCCCAATGGTACTACCAAACGTTTAACTACAAATGAGTATACAGAAGCACAACCCACCTGGAGCCCCGATGGTAGCGCCATTGTGTTTACAACCTGGACACCCAAGGGCGGTCATTTATACAAAGTAGCATTAGCAGGCAAAGTAACCACCCCAGTACAATTAACTAAAGAGCCTGCACTTTATAGTTACCCGGTATTCAGTTACAAAAGCGATCGTATTGCTTTTATTCGCTCTAACCTGCGTTCTTACAAAGAATCTATAGGACCGGTAGCCGATGGCAGCGAAGATGAATTGTGCTGGATACCTGGCGCCGGCGGCGATGTAACTGTTATTGAAAAAGCCAATGGCCGCTACAACCCGCATTTTATAAAAGCTGACGACCGCATGTACCTGAACCGCAACGGCGCTTTAATTTCTATACGCTGGGATGGTACGGATGAAAAAACACATGCCCGTGTTACGGGTGTTACCACTTATGGCATCAGTAACTATAAAGACAAAGAGCATTTTCATCATATGGCGGCAGCAGCCTATTGCATGCTGAGTGAGAAGATGGCAGAAGCTATGGAATTACAAATGCCTTCCTCTGCTGCACAAATTAATTACTCGCCCAATGGAGAAAGAGCCTTGGCACAGGTGAATACCGATATCTATGTTATCACCGTTCCTAAAACCGGTAAGATTGCTAATATTAATGTGGCTGAAGCCAGCTTTGCTGCTTTTCCGGCACGCAAGCTTACAGAACTGGGCGGCGAGTTTCCGATATGGGAAGCCGATGGCAAAAAAGTACACTGGAGTTTAGGTAACTCGCATTTTGTGTATGATGTGGACCGTGCAAAATTTATGGAAGACAGCTTAAAAGAAGCCAAGAAGATTGAAGACAAACGCAAGGCGGATTCTATTGCAAAAGCAAAAACCGATACGGTAAAAATTAAAACCGATAGCCTGGTTATAAAAAAAGATACTGCTAAAGCAAAAGCAGATTCTTTAGCTAAAAAAGCAGCACCGGTTAAAAAAGAAGACCCGAAATACAAAGTGGAAGAAAATCAGGTGAAGGTTTACTTTGCCAAAGACTTCCCCAATGCCACTGTATTACTAAAAGGTGCCCGCATTATTACCATGAATGGCAATGAGGTAATTGAAAATGGAGACATATTGGTAGTAAATAACCGTATTAAGGCGGTGGGTAAATCGGGCACCTTAGAAGTGCCGGCCAATGCAAAGGTGATTGATGTAACCGGCAAAACCATTGTGCCGGGCTTTGTAGATACACACTCACACATGTGGCCACAGTGGGGTATTCAAAAAAATCAATCGTGGATTTATGCAGCCAATGTTGCCTATGGTGTATTAACCACCCGCGACCCGCAAACTGCCACCACCGATGTATTAACCTATGGTGATATGGTGGATGCTGGTAAAATGGTAGGGCCACGTGTTTACTCAACAGGCCCGGGTGTTGGCTTTTGGATGTATAATGTAAGAGACTCTGCACATGCCAGCAGCATTTTAAAACAATACAGCAAGTACTACAATACCAAGTATATTAAAATGTACTTAACCGGCCCGCGCCAGGTGAGACAGTGGATTATTAAAGCCGCCAAAGAACAAGGCCTGATGCCCACTACAGAAGGTGGTTTGAATTACAAATTAAACATGACGAATTTATTGGACGGCTATCCCGGTCATGAGCACTCAATACCTGTATATCCCTTGTATAAAGATGTGTTTAAAACCATTGCTGAATCTAAAATGTGTGTTACCCCTACTTTGCTAGTTTCTTATGGTGGGCCATGGGCAGAAAACTATTTTTATGAAACAGACATGCCTTACAACGATGCCAAGTTGCAAAACTTTACACCGTATGAAGAGTTGGCTGCAAAATCTCGCCGCAGAGATAGTTGGTTTATGCCAGAAGAACACGTGTTTCAAAAACATGCCAAGAGCATGAAGAGCATGGTGGAAACCGGTGCGCTGGCTGGTATTGGCAGCCACGGACAATTACAGGGCCTGGGCTATCATTGGGAGTTGTGGGCTATGCAAAGCGGTGGCATGAGCAATCATAACGCTTTAAAAACAGCCACAATTTTAGGCGCAGAAGCATTGGGCCTTGATAAAGATTTAGGAAGTATACAAAATGGCAAGCTGGCCGATTTAATTATTATGGATAAAAACCCATTGGATAATATACGCAACAGCAACACCATTAAAATGGTTATGAAAAATGGCCGCTTATATGATGGTGGTTCATTAGATGAAATTTACCCCACACCCCGCAAGCTGGAAAGAAGTGAATGGACTTTTGAAAAACCAGTTAGTAATACCGGGGTTAAAGAATAATTTTTTTGGAGAACGTTTATTTTAAAAAATCTCGCTGCCAATGCAGCGGGATTTTTTTTATTGTTACCAGCAGCGGTGCTTGTGGCAGCATACTTGCGTCGCACACTTCAACATGGCAAAAGGTGAAGGACATAAAGCCTTATGCCCTTCACCTTTTAGCTTATACCTATTCTTTCGTTGAAGTGTGCGACGCAAGAATGCTTAATTGAAATACCAATGCTGGTTACCTAATAATTTTTATCGTTAATACTCTCCAGAATATTGTAGTAGCTAACAAAGCGGTCTTCTGCTATGCGGCCTTCTGCCACGGCGCTTTTAATAGCACAACCGGGCTCGTTAATATGCATGCAATTATTAAACTGGCATTGCTGTAACAGGTTGCGCATTTCAGGAAAGTAATGACTAAGCTCCTGCCGGCTGATGTTTACCAAACCCAACTCGCGGATGCCGGGTGTATCAATGAGCTTGCCACCAAAAGGCAGGTCAAACATTTCTGCAAACGTAGTGGTGTGCAGGCCCTTGCCGCTCCAGCCACTTACATCTTGTGTGCGCAAATTCATTGCAGGAAAAAGGGTATTGATAAAAGTAGATTTGCCCACCCCTGAGTGGCCGCTAATTAATGTGGTTTTATCTTTTAGTAAATCTCTTAAAGTATCCACGCCGGTGTTTTCTTTCAGGCTCATGGCAATTACCCGGTAGCCAATGGCTTCATACATGGCCGTCCACGTTTGCAGGCGTTGCAATTCTTTTTCTTTGTAAACATCTGTTTTATTAAACACCACAATAGCGGGTATATGGTAGGCTTCGCTGGTAACCAAAAAACGGTCAATAAACCCCGATGAGGTTTTGGGTTCTTTTAGTGTGGCAAACAAAATACTCTGGTCTAAATTAGAAGCCACAATATGGTGCTGCATTTTATGCGATGGAGATTGCCGGTTAATATAATTGCGGCGGGGTATAATAGCCGTAATCATGGCTGTTTTTTCTATATCGTTCTGCTCTTCTATTTCTACCTCATCGCCCACAGCCACCGGGTTGGTACTGGTAATGCCATCAATCTTCAGCACGCCTTTAATACGTGCATTGTATTGCTGTAAGTTTTCTGCTTTAACTATATACCAGCTGCCGGTAGATTTATACACTAATGCTTTCATGCTGCTGCAATTTCTATAATTTATTGCTAAGTAGTGCAAATAAAAGCCCCCTGCAATAGCAGGGGGCTTAGGTGTATTTTATTCTGCAGCCATTGCTTTGCGCTGCTTCAGTTGAAATATATTTCCTTCGGGGTCGGCACCATCGCACAGCCAGTAATGGTAATTATCAAAGGTTTTAACAGAACGCATGGCAATATTCATGCTTAGTAACCGGTGGCGCAGCTCATGTATATCCTGCTCAATTTCAAAAACAATTTTACTATTGCTTTCTAACCCTGCCGAAATTGTATTAGCAGGTTGGTATGGCCCGCCCATTTTATGAAGCCCCAGTTTTGCTGTGCCGGCCTTAAGCAGTACCCATTCCTGCGGGTATTCTTCCAGTAATTCCATTTCAAAGCACTGCATGTAAAAAGCTTTCAGTTTGTCTACGTTTTGCACGTATAAAATGATGCTATCTAAATTGATGCTTGCCATTATACTATTATCCCCGTTTTACCAATTGCGCTACCAGGTCGGCTTCGGTAGCAATTTTATTACCAACATACACCGTACCATGCATTTCGCAAATGCCACGGCGTATGGGTGCCAGTAATTCCATTTTTAAAACCAGGGTATCTCCAGGCACCACTTTTTGTTTAAACTTACAGTTATCTATTTTTAAGAAGTAGGTATCATAATCGCCGGGAGGCATGGCATTAATTGCCAGTATGCCGCCGGTTTGTGCCAGCGCTTCTATTTGCAATACACCCGGCATTACCGGGTTACCCGGAAAGTGGCCTACAAAATAATGTTCATTAAACGTTACATTCTTTACCCCTACAATCTGCTTATCGGTTAAGTCAATAATTTTATCAACCAGCAAAAACGGGTAGCGGTGTGGCAGCTTGCTTTGTATTTGTTCGGTATTATACAATGGGGGCTGGCTGGGGTCGTACACGGGCACATCTTTGGTGTGCTTGTTCTTTTTTATGTACTGCTTAATTTTTTTGGCAAAATCTACATTAGAGGAGTGGCCCGGGCGGTGTGCAATAATATGCCCTTTAATGGGGTAACCAATTAAAGCCAGGTCTCCCACCACATCTAATAATTTATGGCGGGCCGGTTCATTGGGAAAACGCAGTTCCAGGTTATTTAAGTAGCCTTCGCTTTTAACTTCAATCTTATCTCTTCTGAATGCTTTGGCAAGGCGTTCCATTTCTGCTTCTGTAACAGGCTTATCCACCACCACAATAGCATTATTAATATCGCCTCCTTTTACCAGGTTATTATCTAATAGCATTTCCAGCTCGTGCAAAAAACAAAACGTACGGCAAGGGGCAATTTCTTTTTTAAACTCGCTCATGGTTTTTAAACCGGCGTGTTGTGTGCCTAATACCGGGCTGTTAAAATCTATCAGCGTGGTTATTTTATAATCCATGGCAGGCATGGCCACCATTTCCACCCGCTTCTTTTCATCGTAGTGTGTAATATTGGTATCAATAGTATACCATGCTTTGGCAGCATCCTGTTCTACCACGCCGGCTTCTTCAATTATTTCTACAAAGGGCTCACTGCTGCCATCAATAATGGGCGTTTCAGGACCGTTAATTTCTATCAGGCAATTATCTACACCCATGCCCACCAATGCGGCCAGCACATGTTCTACTGTACTTACTTTGGCGCCATTATCTTCTATGGTAGTGCCACGGCTTACATCGGTTACCAAATCGCAATCGGCTTTAATAATGGGCTGGCCGGGTAAGTCTATACGCTGAAACTGGTAACCAAAACCTGGGTTAGCGGGTTTCAGGGTCATATCTACATTTACACCGGTATGCAAACCAGTACCAGAAATACTTACAGATGCACCAAGTGTATGCTGCTTATCAGGATTGAAATTTGGACTCATGCTATTTTTTTCGGTTGCGGCAAAGATACAGTTTGACTATGAAACTTTTTGCTACCAGCATTTGTAAGTATGGCAGCATTGGTTGCGTCGCACACTTGTGCTGAAGGATGTGAATAGTCTATAGTTAATAGTCCATAGCAATGCCATTGACCATTAATCCGCTAACGTTGAAGTGTGCGACGCAACGGCTGTTGATAGTAGTACCAATGCCCGCTACCAAAAAAAATTATGAAACTTTTTCTGCCAGTAATTGCTGCACCAGTTTCTCCAGTTCTTTAATACGTTTTTCCAGCTCGGGTAAATTGCGGCTTACCGCCTGGCTGCGCAATGCGGCGGTATAATCAAAAGCCGGTGAGCCGGTAACGGCGGTATTGGGAGTTTTTATAGACTTGCTTACGCCGCTTTGGGCATTTATTTTACTGCCATCTGCAATGCTGATGTGGCCAACAATGCCGGCCTGGCCACCAATCATTACATTGTTGCCCAGTTTGGTGCTGCCACTAACGCCGGCCTGTGCAGCAATAACGGTATTGTTACCTACTTCTACGTTATGGGCAATTTGTATAAGGTTATCTAATTTGGCGCCGGCATGTATAATGGTTGAACCAATAGTGGCCCGGTCTATAGTGGCGTTGGCACCTACTTCTACAAAATCTTCTAATACCACATTACCAATCTGCGGCACTTTTTTAAAACTGCCATCGGCCTGTGGTGCAAAACCAAAACCATCGCTGCCAATAACAGTGCCGGCATGTATGGTGCAGCTATTGCCAATTACACAATCGTGATAAATTTTTACACCGGCATGTATGGTGGTATTATTACCCAATTTAACATTGGGGCCTATATATGCGTTGGGATGAATTTTTACATTATTGCCAACCACCACTCCTTCGGCCAGATAGGCAAACGCACCCACAAATACCTGTGTGCCCATGGTTACCGATTTGGCTATATAAGAAGGCTCTTGTATGCCGGTTAACTGCTGGGCCATTATTTCCTGGTATTTGCTGAGTAATGTGGCAAATGCAGAGTAAGCATCGGGCACCCGTATTAAAGCGGCAGTAACGGGTTGTTTTAGCTCCTGCGACTCGTTAATGATAATAACAGAAGCGAGTGTGGTATATAAATGTTCTTCGTATTTGGGATTTGCTAAAAAAGCCAGCTGGCCTTCTTTGGCTTCTTCTATTTTACCAAAAGAAGCCACTGTGGCATTGGCATTACCTTCTACCTTACCGTTTATAAGTAGGGCAATTTGTGCAGCAGAAAAGGTCATACAAAGAGTGGTTATAGTTAATGAGTTCGGTTATAACTTGTTTATCAAAAAAAGGCTTGCAACCGCATTTACACTGCTAAGTGGCAAATATAAAATTTTTTCACCGGGCTGGCCAGGTTATGATGAATAAGTGCATTATCCACCGTAGAAATATCTTTTATAGTACCGTTTTTAAATAAAATATTAATACGTTCTTCATAGGGATCGTAGGTGGTATTTATAGCCTCTCCGGTAAAAACAAGGTAGGCGGCTTCCTGTTCAGTAATTTCCATTTTTTTACAAATAGTATTCCGCACTGTTTGCAAATAATCATCTGTATACGGTGTTGGCTGGAATTTAACTTTTAAAAGCCGGCGCTCTGTAAGGCCACGGCATAAAAGCGCCAATATTTTATCGGGGTGTTGTGTCCAGTTTTTTATGGCCATCAGTACATCATAATCATCCAGCTGGCAAAATTTTTCCAGGTGGCGTTCTATTTGCTGGCTGGCATTGGGGTTGGTAATAAAAAAATCTAATACTGCTGAGCCTGAACTAAATTTATTGCCGGCAGCCATCAGTTCTTTAGCCCGTTTAATTACCCGCACCAGCATCTGCTCGGCCCCCAGCACCGTTTTATGCAGGTACACCTGCCAGTACATTAACCGGCGGCTTACCAAAAATTTTTCTATGGAGTAAATAGCTTTTTCTTCCACCATCAGGTTGCCTTCCTGCACAGCCAGCATTTTTATAATACGGTCGTACCCTATTACACCCTCACTTACGCCGGTAAAAAAACTGTCGCGGGTTAAATAGTCCATACGGTCTACATCTAACTGTCCGCTTATTAACTGGTGCAAAAATGGTTTGTGGTAGTTATTGGTAAAAATATCTATAGCCAGTTGCAGCTTGCCATTAAATACCTGGTTAAGGTATTGCATTATTAAAATTGACAATTGTTCATGGTGTACACCTTCTATCACCTGATGCTCCAGCGCATGCGAGTAAGGGCCATGCCCAATATCGTGTAAGAGTATGGCAATTTTTGCGGCTACTTCTTCATCGGGTGTTATTATAACCCCCTTGCTTTTTAACTCTGATAAAGCATTACACATAAGGTGGTAAGCACCCAATGAGTGATGCATGCGGCTATGTACGGCACCGGGGTACACCAGTTGGGCAAAAGCCATTTGATGAATGCGCCGCAAACGCTGGTACCAGGGGTGAGAAATAACTTCAAATATAAACGGGTGGTCAATGGTAATGAATCCATAAACGGGGTCGTTAATAATCTTGCGGATGTTATGCTGCATGGTTTTTGTTAAAATTTCGGCAAACAGTAGCCTGCAAATGTACAAAGGCTGGCGGATAAACTATATTTATGCCAACACCGTTTATAATATGCCGGTCTTATTGCCGCACCGCCTTACCACAGTTGCAGTGTGCGACGCAACGGCTGCTGAATAGCTGTACAAGGCCCGGCTACAAATAAAAAACACAACTATGTCTTTAGCTACCATTCTTTGGGTTGATGATGAAATTGAGAGTCTGCAATCGCAAAAATTGTTTTTAGAAAATAAAGGATACGATGTAAAAACACTGACCAATGGTTTTGATGCCGTAGAATTTGTAAAAGAACATACGGTGGATGTGGTATTGCTGGATGAAAGCATGCCCGGCATAACCGGGCTGGAAACACTGGCACAAATTAAAGAGGTAAACCAGCAGATACCTATTGTAATGATTACAAAAAACGAAACGGAGAACCTGATGGATGAAGCCATTGGCAGCCAGATTAGCGATTACCTGATTAAGCCTGTTAACCCCAACCAGGTGTTGCTGAGCCTTAAAAAAATTCTGGATAATAAAAGATTGGTGGCAGAAAAAACCACATCGGCCTATCAGCAGCAATTCAGAAACCTGTTTATGGCTTTAAACAGCAACCCCGATTATAATGAGTGGATGGATATTTATAAAAAGCTTACTTATTGGGAACTGGAAATGGCCAAAAGCGACAGCCCCGAAATGCAGGAAGTATTTCAAACACAGAAAGCAGAAGCCAATACCGAGTTCTTTAAGTTCGTTTCAAAAAACTATGCATCGTGGGTAAACCCCAAAAGCAGCGATGCGCCGGTTATGAGCCATAGTCTGATGCAGTATAAAGTGCTGCCCCATGTAGAAAAAGGCACCCCTACTTTTTTTGTTTTGTTAGATAACCTGCGTTTTGACCAATGGAAAGCCATACAACCCATTTTTGCAGAAAGCTTCCGCATACTGGAAGAAGAATCTTTTTACTCCATACTGCCTACCGCCACTCAATATGCACGCAATGCCATCTTCAGCGGCTTGCTGCCCGTTGATATAGAAAAGCAATTTCCTAATTACTGGAAAAACGATGATGATGATGGTGGCAAAAACCTGTACGAAGAAGATTTTATAAGAGCCCAGTTAAAGCGGTTAAAGAAAGACAATATTCGTTTCTCTTACACCAAAATCGTAAACAACCAGGCCGGGCAAGAGCTGGTGAACAATATACACAACCTGCTGGTAAACGATTTAAATATCATAGTGTACAATTTTGTTGATATGCTCAGTCATGCCCGTACAGAAATGGAAGTATTAAAAGAACTGGCCGGAGATGAAATGAGTTACCGCAGTGTAACCCGCAGCTGGTTTGAACACAGTCCCCTGCACCAGGCCTTAAAAAAAATAGCCGATAAAAAAATAAACCTGGTGCTGGCAACAGACCATGGCAGTGTGCGGGTAAAAACACCTTACCGTGTGGTGGGCGATAAACAAACCACCACCAACCTGCGTTACAAACACGGTCGCAATTTAAATTACGAGGCCCGTGAAGTGCTGGCCTTTAAAGACCCCAAAGAAGCCGGCCTGCCCACGCCCAGCGTAAACTCGTCTTACATTTTTGCCAAAGAAGATGGGTTTTTGTGCTACCCCAATAACTACAACTATTATGTAAACTATTACAGAAACACATTTCAGCACGGCGGCATCAGTCTTGAAGAAATGATAGTGCCCGTAATAAAAATGACCAGTAAGTAACCAGCTGCATAACATTGGGCAGCATCGTTGCGTAGCAATCCGTTCAGCCGCAGTACAGGTGGCAGCAAAAAATTCTCACATAACCACTCCCAAACTGTGGATAAACCACTTTCATTACCGGGCTGGTAAGCTGTAAATTTGTGCAAGAACTTACAGATATAAAGAATATGAAGTACACACAAACCACGCTTGATAAAATTGAGAAAATACTGGAAGAAGGAGAATATATTTTACGCTACGAAAGAGGCACATTTCAAAGCGGCTATTGCATATTAGAGCATAAGAAAGTGGTGGTATTAAATAAGTTTTTGCAGTTGGAAGGGCGCATTAATACATTAATAGAATTAATACCCCAGCTAAACATAATGCCCGAATTTTTTACGCCGGAAACCCGCAAAACCTACGATGAGGTGCTGGCCCGCTACCATGAAGAAGAAAAGTAATTAAAAAGAAAGCTGCGGCTTTCTTTTTTTGTAACTGCCCGCAAGGTTTTAACTTGCAATACCAAGCAACCAGCATAGTTTGTCAACCCCATTACAAATAACATTTTTAGGCACAGGCACCAGCAGTGGCGTACCCATGATAGCATGTTCCTGCGAAGTATGCACTTCTGCCGATAAAAAAGACAATCGTTTACGCAGCAGCATATTGGTGCAAAGCGCCACCACTACCATTGTGGTAGATGCCGGGCCCGACTTCAGATACCAGATGCTGAGGGCCGGTGTAAAAAAATTAGACGCCATTGTTTTTACTCATCCGCATAAAGACCATGTAGCCGGCCTGGATGATGTAAGAGCCTTTAATTTTTTTTCACAAAAACCCATGCCCGTATTTGCCAACGAAATGACGCAGGAAGTGCTGATACGGGAATTTCCATATGCATTTGCAGATACTAAATATCCCGGCGTACCAGAAATACAATTAAACACCATTAATGATGAAGCATTTACTGTAGGCGATATACACATACTACCCTTTTTAGTATGGCATTTAAAAATGCCGGTATTGGGTTTTAAGTTTGGCCCGTTTACTTATATAACCGATGCCAACCGTATAGATACCGCTGAAAGAGAAAAGATAAAAGACAGTAAAGTAATTGTGGTAAACGCCTTAAGAAAAGAAAAACATATTTCGCATTTTACATTAGAAGAAGCCACTACGCTGGTGCATCAGTTAGCCATACCCACAGCTTACTTCACACATATCAGCCATCAACTGGGCCGCCACCAGGTTATTGAAGATAGTTTACCAGCAGGTATACATCTGGCGTATGATGGGCTTGTAATTACTGTATAATTTATCAGGCAACTTTATGCATTGCCACGGTATGCTGGTAAATAATTTTAAACAACTCTTCCGGCACAAAGGGTTTTGATACAAACCCGTTCATACCACAATTCAATACTTTTTGTATCACGTCGCCTGAAGAAGAAGCCGATAACGCAATAATTGGGGTGCTCACCTGCATCTGCCGGATGGTTTTTGATGCTGTGTATCCATCCATAACCGGCATTTGCAAATCCATTAAAATTATATCATATGCTGTAGATGTAAGTTTATCTAATGCCATCTTACCATTGTCTGCCACTTCTACCACTGCATTCCAATTGGTAAGCATTTTTTCAGCTACCATTACATTAAAATGTACATCTTCTACCAGCAAAATACGGGCACCCTGCAAGTTATAATTTCGGTTGTCTATAGTTTCTTCTTCCTTAATCACTGCATCGCTTTTTTCAAAATGCAGGGTAAAAGAAAAAACAGAGCCTTTACCCGCCTGGCTTTCCAGGTGTATATCGCTTTTTTGCAATTGCAGCAGGCGTTTAATAATGGTTAACCCAAGCCCCGATCCGCCATACTCTCTTGTGATTTCAGAATTAGCCTGCGTAAACCGTTCAAATACCAATGCCTGCTTTTCTTTGGGTATGCCAATACCCGTATCGCTTACTGAAAAAATAATATCAACGGCCGTTTCATAATTACGAGCCACTTGCATTTCTATAGTAATGCTGCCATCCTTAGTAAACTTAATAGCATTAGACACCAGGTTATTTAATATCTGGTTCAGCCTTACGTCATCTGCTTTTACCACAGCAGGCACAGCATCATCAACCAGCAGTTTAATCATATTGCCACGATCTTCTGCCCGTATACGATGTGCCATTTTAAGATTGTTAAGCAATGCCCGCAGATCAACATCTTTTTGTGAAAACAGGATCTTTCCTTCTTCAATTTTATTAAAGTCCAACACATCATTAATAAGACTGAGCAGGTTATTGGCAGAAATCTGAAGTGCTTTCAAATATTCTTTCTGATGCGGCAATGGTTCTTCTTGTTGCAGCAGATGAATATTGCCAATAATAGCATTTAAAGGCGTGCGAATTTCATGGCTCATTACACTTAAAAACTCTGATTTGGCTTTTGCTGCCAATTCTGCTGATTCCTTTGCACCAATCAGTAAATTTTCCAGATCTTTTGTTTTTAAGATTTGTTTTTCCAGGTAATTAATCACATTAATTAAGTCGTCATCCATATCCGCATCCGATACCGGTGCTTCTTTGTCTAATGATTTAATAGCACCCTTGAGTTTATGAATTGACTCTGTAGTTATTTCATTGTGCTGCAGCAGGTGATTGTTTATTTCCTGGTATTCCTTTTCGCTGATGGCAAAGGCATGCTCAGATAAATTTTTATCTTTCTCAAATGTGGCATAGCTACGGCTTACAGTTTCTAAAAAAAGCTGCCACTCTTCGGGCATGGTTTCATACCCGGGCAACAACTTGTTCAACTGTTTTTGCAGCAATTTATGATAAGGCATACCTGTGTTCCTTCAAATTCTTATTGTTCTGAAAAAGTAGTAATGGTCATGGTTTGGTTGTGTAATTCACAACGGGAAGATGGGTTAAAAGGAGATATCTCTCCGTAAGAATAAAACCCGGTAATGGCTGTGCCTTCTCCAAAAATTTCTTTAGCAGCTTCCACTTCTTCATCAACCCGTTCTTGTAACACCAGTTTACGTCCCACACAACTTATTAAAATGGCAAGATCTGGTTTACTACCCGTAATGGTTTCAAAACTGTATTGAGCCGCTGTAGAAGAACCTTCTATCAGTTTATCAAAATTGGCCTTCATTAAACGCACCTTACTGCCTTCTGGTAAATTACCAGCAAAGGTCATAGACTTATCTTTCTCATCTACTGAAAGTATGGTTCTTACCACGGCATCCTGTGCCCCGGGTAGTTTTGCAGAAAGCGGAAATAGCAAGGCAGAACCAGGCAGCTCATCTACATATGGACCTAAATACTCTTTATACAGGTCTAATGCATTTCTTCCATCAATTTCATACAACACGTTTTTATAACTTTTGGTAATATTTCTTTCATGCCCAAACTCATCCCATCCCCCAAAACTACCATGACCCAGTTTTAGGCTTTTGCCATAAAAACCAATGGCCACTACATTTCCTACTGTTGGTGCATTGTTTAAACCTACCAGGGTGCGGCTAAATCTTGCCGCATCACCGGCCAACCCACCGGTTATTGGAATGTTTTGATGGTTATCTTCATTAAAGCCCATTACCAACTCGCTGCCATTTATTTTGGTACCATCAGAAATTATAAAAACAGAAGAGAGATCATCGGTCTGCACTGCTTTTAATAAATAGCGGCCGGTTTCAAAACTATTGGTGTGTTCCTGAACCTGAGTTATAACCGCTTTGCAGGATGTTTTGTCAAATGCAATAGCGGTGACAACAGCACTATCGTCAAAAACAGTATCACCGGCTATTTCTCCACTGGTAGATGATATTACAATATCAGCTACCGGATAGTCTTCTTTCAGTTTTGCGTAAAATGAAGGTTCTGCTATACATTCGGCGGCTCCAAACACTAAAACCAGTTGAGCACTTTTTCCATCTTCAAGCGATCCGGATATATTTTTCCATTTATTCTTATATAACTGCTGCTGGTGTATTTTCATATTGTTTTTTATATATTGAAAAAACGTCAAATAAATTGTTCTGATTTGCTATGGCACATGCATTTCATACAAATAGAGAGCAAACAGTAATAAGCACTACTTATAAACACTTAAGGCGTCTCAGCCTTTCTTGTATAGCAATACCCACTAAGTTGTATTGAAAACAAAGAATGGCTTACTTACCTTCAACTCATTAAAAGCCTGCCTCAGAAAACGCTTCATAATTCTACCCATCAACTTAATAATATGTGGAAGCGATTTATAAAAGATTATCTCACCTTTAGTAAAAAAGAACGCACGGGCGTTGTTATTTTATTACTATTAATAGTTTTTGTTTTTAGCATGTCTTACTGGTGGCCACAAAAACAACCCATACCAGTTAATGAGAAAGAGCTACAACAGCTGGCCGCACAATTAGATTCATTAAACAAACCTGCACAAAAAAATAATTATACCCGGCAAACTTATAGTGATGATGATGGAAAGCCGGCATCTTATTACGATGCCCCGGCTAATGCCAGTTTGTTTTATTTTAACCCAAATACATTAGATGCAGCCGGGTGGAAGCAATTGGGCTTGCGTGATAAAACCATTCAAACCATTTTAAAATACAGAACTAAGGGTGGCCGCTTTAAAAACCCGCAAGACCTTGGAAAGATTTATGGTTTAAGACCTGAAGAATTAAGCCGGCTACTGCCTTATATTAAATTAGAAGAAACCCCCGCTTTAAACAATTATACAAATAACACGGCCGATTTTAAAAATACTACTGTAACTACCAGTAAAACTGATGCTCCGGTTATAAAAAGTATTGATATAAACACCACCGACACCACGGCATTAATTGCGTTACCCGGCATTGGCAGCAAATTAGCCAGCCGCATTATTAATTTCAGAAACAAACTGGGAGGGTTTTATGCCATTGAACAGGTGGCAGAAACCTATGGACTGCCCGATTCTACCTATCAACGCATCAAACCTTTTTTGCAATTAGGCAATGCCGGCATTACCCAGTTTTCTGTAAATACAGACGACGCAAAAACACTGCAGCAGCATCCCTACATTAAATGGAATATTGCCAACGCCATTGTGCAATACCGCCAGCAGCACGGGGCTTTTAAAACCATTGATGAGCTGGAACAGATTGCTATTATTTCTGCTGAGCAACTGAAAAAGATGAAGCCCTACCTGAAACTTTAATCATATTTCTTTCAACCTTTCGTTTCAATAAAGCGGTGCTGTTGAACCGAGTCCCGAAAGGTCGGGATAAACTGTGGCAACGATGCTTAACAGGAGTACAAAAGCCCGTAAAACAATTTACACTAACAATTGTTAGCTATTGCAAAATTAATAGCTATCTTGCACCGCAATTGACCACAAAAGAAACATTATGGATTTTCAGCAAAATGAATTGACCACACAAGTTGCACAAACCGCCCGGGATTTTGCACAACAGCACATTAAGCCCTATGTAATGCAGTGGGATGAGAGCCAGGAATTTCCGGTTCACATTTTTAAAGAAATGGGAAAACTGGGTTTAATGGGTGTGCTGGTGCCAGAGCAATACGGTGGCAGCGGCCTTAGCTATTTTGAATACGTGGTAACCATACAAGAGATTGCTAAAGTATGTGGTTCGGTAGGGTTAAGTTTGGCCGCACACAACTCTCTTTGCACCGGACATATTTTGGCCTTTGCAAGCGATGCACAAAAAAAACAATGGCTGCCTAAACTGGCCACTGCAGAATGGATTGGCGCCTGGGGACTTACAGAACCCAACACCGGCAGCGATGCCGGCAATATGAAAACAACGGCTGTAAAAGAAGGAGATGAATGGATTATTAACGGCACCAAAAACTGGATTACCCACGGTAAAAGTGGCGATATAGCAGTTGTTATTTGCAGAACTGGCGAACCCCGCACTAAAGATAATGCTACGGCCTTTGTGGTAGAAAGAGGAAGACCCGGCTTTAGTGGTGGCAAAAAAGAAAACAAATTAGGCATGCGTGCCAGCGAAACAGCTGAAATGATTTTTGATAACTGCCGCATTCCCGATGCCAACCGCCTGGGAGAAGTAGGCGAAGGTTTTAAACAAGCCATGAAGGTTTTGGATGGTGGCCGCATTTCAATAGCGGCCTTAAGCCTTGGCATTGCTAAAGGTGCTTACGAGGCTGCTGTTGCTTACTCAAAAGAGCGGCACCAGTTTGATAAACCCATTGCATCTTTTCAAGGTATATCGTTTAAGCTGGCCGATATGGCCACAGAAATTATGGCAGCAGAATTGCTAACCATGCAGGCGGCCGATTTAAAAAATAAAAAACTAGCGGTAACCAAAGAGGCCGCTATGGCAAAATATTATGCCAGCGAAGTAGCGGTAAAAGTAGCCAACGATGCTGTGCAGATTTTTGGGGGGTATGGCTATACCAAAGATTTTCCGGTCGAAAAACATTACCGCGATGCTAAGTTATGTACCATTGGAGAAGGCACCAGCGAAATTCAAAAAATTGTAATTGCCCGAGAAGCGTTAAAATAACATTTTGCCAACCTGTTAACAACACCGCCCTCTCACTGCAGAGGGCTTTTTTATGTAGCCGGCAGGGGTATTGCATGGCGGCAGCCGTTGCGTCGCACACTTCAACTGTAGAACATAGCCAATTTTTTATAACAGGTGCAATAATTGTAATGACCCGTGTTGTAATTTTAGAATATGCAAGAAATGAAGTTAGTTATTTGTACTTTGCTTTTATTGTTTTTGCAGGCTTGCAATTACGCTAATAAAGAAGCAAAGCCACTTGCTAGTTACCCATATAATGGCAAACAACTTTATGAAGAACGTTGCAAAAGCTGCCATAATATTTACGCAACAGAAAATTATTTACGAGGCATTCAAGAGCGAATTTCTGACAAGCAGTTGCTTTATGGATTCATCCGAAACCCGGATTCTGTAATAAAAAGTGGCCAGCCCTATTTTACTCAACTGTATGAGCAATGGAACCGGACAAATATGACCGGCAATCCAGATTTGAGTAACGAAGCCATTCAATCTATTCTTGACTATATTGAAACCGCCACACCTTAATCTATAAAATCATCTTCTGCCTTGGGGCCATATTTATCAAACAACTTATCTATAGCACCCCCAAATATGGGAAACTTGTCTTTAGCAAAATTTTTAATCACTTCAATGGCTTTGTATGCCTGCTCTTCAGTTAATCCTGCAGCCATTAAATTTTTAATCAGCTCTTCCATAGCATTGTTTTTAAAATAAAAAGCCGGAACCATGGTTCCGGCCGCAAATTTATAACAAAGCTACCCAATTGACTATTTTCAATGGTACAATTAAGCCACTTTCAGTAAACTCATTTTACTCTTGTCAAATTTCTTTTTTGCGTATTCTAAGGTTACATTAAACAGTTTTTCTTTACTGCTGGGCAATTCAAACATTGCATCGGTTAAAATACTTTCACAAATACTGCGCAAACCGCGGGCCCCCAGTTTATACTCCATGGCTTTTTCAACCATAAAATCCAGCACTTCGTCTTCCAGTGTTAATTGTATGCCTTCCAGATCAAACAACTTTTGGTATTGTTTTACCAATGAGTTTTTAGGTTCGGTTAAAATAGAACGCAGTGTATTTGCATCCAGCGGGTTTAAATAAGTAACCACGGGTAAACGGCCCAGCAACTCTGGTATTAAACCAAAATGGCGGATATCTAATGCATTTACGTACTGCAGCAGGTTTTTCTTCATATGCTCCTGCTGTTCTTTATTTACGTTAAAGCCAATGGCATTGGTGTTTACACGGCGTGCAATCAGTTTATCAATACCATCAAAAGCACCGCCACATATAAACAATATGTTCTGGGTGTTTATTTTAATCAGTTTTTGTTCGGGGTGTTTACGGCCTCCCTGTGGTGGCACCAGCACATCGGTACCTTCTAATAATTTAAGCATACCCTGTTGCACACCTTCGCCGCTTACATCTCTTGTAATAGAAGGATTGTCTCCTTTACGGGCAATCTTATCTATCTAATATATATAAACAATACCCCGTTCTTCAGCAGTAACATCGTAATTGCATACCTGTAAAAACCTGG
>JANRMC010000154.1:0-11297 GCA_033761915.1 Flavihumibacter sp. | reverse complement strand
AAAGCCTGGTCTAAAACAATAATATTGTAATTGGTAAGCCCTTCTGTTTGTATAGAAGAATCGGCACCGGTATTATTATTTTTAAGTTTTGCGTATGAAGGTGCGGTAATAGCATTAAAAATACCTATGCCCAAATTGTCTTTGGTACGGCCGCTTAGTTTAATAGCATTGTACAGTTTATTAACCTCGGGGTTTCTTTTAATGGTATAGGTACGGGCGGGTTCGCTTTCTACCAAGCCTTTAACATCGTAGTACTTTGCAGGCAGGTCTCCAATGCGGCGGCTGTAAAAAATACCAGCCTTGTTAAACAACTCCGTGCCTTCTGTAAAGAAAGGGCGGTTTTCTCTGAACTGTACTTCGTAGGGCGTTAGATTGTTAATAATGTTGTCAGATATTACCTGTCCAAAATCAGGTATCAGGGTGGCATCTAAAGTAAAGCTTTCATTAATGCCATACTTTACATCTAAGCCACCGCTGTATAATGCTTCATTAATTCTGCCCTGAAAGATGCTGGGGGTGGTGCGGTAACCACCGCTGATATAGGGCGAAAAACTTAAACGCAGCGGGGGCACCAGGTTTTGCAATCCGCTTAAATCTCCAAACTGGTTCACAAAACCATTCTCATTAGGGTTTACTGGGTTCCAGAAACTGCCTTCATTATTTCTGCGACTGAAACGTAAAAAATTAATACCCCAGTCTTGTATGTTTTCTTTTGAAAAGCGTAAAGAATAAAAAGGAATACGAAACTCCACACTCCAGCCGTCTTTATGAAAAGCCACTTTGCTATCCCACACGGCATCCCAGCTCAGGTCTCCATACTCGCCAAAGCCGGTTTCTGCAGAAGGAGAAAGACGTGCATCTGACTGCACATTACGGGTAGTGGCTAAAAACTGAAAACCATTCTGGCGGTCTTTATAGGTATCAATAAACACGGCAAAATAATCAACATCGGCACGATTGTTACCATCGCGGGTGGTAAACTGTTTGCGTATGCTATCGGGGTTATCAAACAAATAAGCGCCAATATAAATATTTGCATCATCGTACACTACTTTAACAACTGTGCTTTTGCTGGCTGCATTGCCGTATACAGGTGAGTTGGTAATAAAACCCGTGGCAACGGGGGCATTTTTCCATGCTGCATCATCTAAAGAACCATCAATGCGGGGAGAGCTGATGGCTTCAATGGCCTGCAATACTTTTTGCTGGGCTTGCATTGCATTGCCCAAACAAAGTAATAAGGTTATTGCAGTTAATAATTTTCTCATGCAGCGTAAAGTGGCGCAAAAATAGTGGAAATCGCTTATTGGTTATTGCAACTGGTAAATTTACATTATTACTATAGTAGATTTACAAAAACACAAATGAGTTGCAACGCAACTCATTTGATAATGTAAAGACAACCTACTGTTGTTTTTGCTGCCTCAGAGGGATCGGAAAATAATATTAATTCAATCGTTTTTTTAAGGTACTTACCTGGTCTTGCAGGTTGGTTACTAAAGAGGCCAGTTGGTTTACATCCCATTTTTGTTGCATGCTGGCTTTGGTAATAATCATTTGTGCCTGCCATAATTCTAATACATCTTCAGCATCCACATTGTAGGGCTGGTAAATGGGGTTATCACTAACAAGGGTCAATTTGTTTTTACCACGGCCGTTTTTCATAATCCTTTTGTACACGATGCCTTCCTGGCGGGATATAACAATATAGGTATTGCTTGTTTTTACTTCTTCCAGGTTGGCTACCTTTTCTCCTACAATTACAGAACCGCTGGGGGTAGGTAGCATAGAGTCTCCAATAATTTCAAAAGCCCGGTAGTTGCCCGGTGTAAGCATGGGCAGGGTAAAAGTATTCAGCTCGTCAATAAATTCAGGGTCGGCATAACCAGCCAGGTAACCAGCCGCAGCCTTCACCGGCACAAATTGAATATCTGCTGTGGTGGGGGTGGCCAGTTTAGCGGCGCGGCGTTTGGCAATAAAACTACCCTTAGTGTCTCCCAAATCTTTCAGCAGCAATTCATCCATCGATAGTTTAAACATATTGCCCACCAGCTCCAGCACATCCAAACGCGGGTCGGCACGTTCTTCTTCATAAGCACCCAATAAAGAGCGTTTAATTTTTAGTTTGTTGGCAAACTCTTCTTGCGTCCATCCACGCAGGTGGCGCAGGTAACGTAGGTTTTTTCCGGCTAAAGACATAGCTAATGAATTTAGTGCTAAATTACTAAAAAAATTATCACAGCAAAATATTTATAAATTATTTTTGTGAGGCCGGCATGGGTAACCGTACCCGGCAGCCGTTGCGTCGCACACTTGTACGCAAGAATATCTATGGTCAATGGCAAATAGTCCATTTTAAAACTATTCACCATTAACTATGGACTATTAACCTTCCGCAGCACAAGTGTGCGACGCAACGGCTGTTGCCATGTAAAACAACGGCTGGTTACATAATTATTTTTACAGTAATTTGCCTGCATTCTATGTTGCAAAAACTACACATACAGAACTACGCAATTATTGATGAGCTGGAAATTGTTTTTCAGCAGGGGTTAAATATTATTACCGGCGAAACAGGGGCCGGTAAATCTATTTTAATGGGTGCCTTAAGTTTAATACTGGGCGATCGGGCGGATAGCACTGTATTATTAAACCGCGATAAAAAATGCGTGGTGGAAGGTTTTTTTGCCACGGCCAAAAGAAAAGATATCACTGCTTTTTTAAAGGAGAACGATCTGGATGCAGAAGCAGAACTGGTTATACGCCGCGAAATTGGCAGCAACGGAAAATCGCGGGCATTTATAAACGATACGCCTGTAAACCTGGAACAGTTAAGAACACTTACTGCCCTGCTGGTAGATTTACACCGCCAGTTTGATACCCTGGCCTTGGGTGAAACCCAATTTCAACGAGAAGTGGTGGATGCATTAGCCGGTAATCAAAACGCACTGGCCAGCTATCAGGATGTATTTACCAATTGGGTTACTGCACAAAAAGCACTGCAGCAATTGCAGCAACAGAAGGCGCAGTTTGCAGCTACATACGATTATCATTCTTTTTTATACAACGAGTTGGAAGAAGCCGCACTGAAAGAAAATGAACTGGAAGAAGCCGATGCCGCATTAAAACTGATGAGCAATGCTGAACAGATTAAAGCAGCTGTAGATAAAGTGGCTTTTGCATTAAGCAATGGGGATGCGCCCATGGTGCAGCAATTGAAACAACTGGTAAACCAGTTACAAAGTTTTCAGCAATACCAGCAGCAATTGCCTGCCTTAACAGAAAGATTGCGTGCCGCACAAATAGAGTTACATGATATTGCCGGAGAGATAGAACAGGTGGCAGACAGTATTCAGTACGACCCGCAACGGATAGAACAATTAAACGACCGTATTGCTACCGGCTATAAACTTTTTAAGAAGCACAATGTAAGTTCTACCGCAGCACTGTTACAATTACAACAAGAACTGGCAGAAAAACTGCAGGCTGTTTTAAATATTGATGATAGTATTGCTGCCAAAGAAAAAGAGGTGGCGCAGCTATTAGAAAAAGCCACAGCACTAGCCGCCACCATAACCGCCAACCGGCAAAAACAAATAAAACCCCTGCAGGAAAAAGTAAATAATTTACTGGTGCAGGTGGGTATGCCCAATGCTCAGCTAAAAGTTAGCATAGAGGCATTGGCTGCTTTGCAGGAGTATGGTGCTGACCAGGTGCAGTTTTTATTTGATGCCAATAAAAGCAATCGTTTTGAACCGATACATAAAGTGGCCAGTGGTGGTGAGTTGAGCCGTTTGATGCTATGCATAAAATCCTTAGTAGCGCAAAGCCTGCAACTGCCTACCTTAATTTTTGATGAAATTGATACCGGCATCAGCGGCGAGGCAGCCAAACAGGTGGGTGTAATTATGAAAGGTATGGCCAAAAAAATACAGGTGCTTGCTATTACCCACCAGCCGCAAATTGCCGGTAAGGCAGATGCGCATTATTTTGTATATAAAGAAATAAAAGGAGAAGCCGTAAAAACCAATATCCGTTTGCTTACACAAGAGGAACGCATTACGGCTATTGCTAAAATGCTGAGTGGCGAGAAGCCCACCGCAGCCGCATTAGAAAATGCCCGGGAAATGGTGATGAATTAAACGATGATCAGTTTTTATTTTCTAAAATCATTATTAGCTTTTATTATAATTGTTGCACTGCCGGCATACTACATTAATAAATGGCTGCTGCACTGGCTGCAACCGCGCAAAAGCATTTTACGGTTTGCAGCGCATATTTTACTGTGCCTGCTGGCCGGTGTTTTATATGCTTTCTTATTTATACAGTTAATGCGGGTATTGGTAAATTAAATTGCCCCAGTCTGTTGGTTTGTAGTATCAATATACTTCTTACTTTTACGCCACTTTAAATAAAAACACTATGGCATACAACCTGCTTAAAGGTAAAAGAGGTATTATTACCGGTGCATTGGATGAAAACTCTATTGCATGGAAAGTAGCTGAAAAAGCATACGAAGAAGGAGCAACTTTTGTATTAACCAATGCCCCCATTGCCATGCGCATGGGAGAAATAAATAAGCTGGCCGAAAAAACAAAGTCGGAAATTATACCGGCAGATGCCACCAGTGTGGATGAACTGACCAATCTGTTTACAAAATCTCAGGAAGTGCTGGGGGGTAAGATTGATTTTGTGTTGCATTCAATTGGTATGAGTGTGAACATCCGTAAAAAGATACCTTATACAGAATCTAACTACGATTATTTTATGAAGGGTATTGATGTTTCTGCCATGTCTTTTCATAAAATGCTGGCCGTTGCAAAAAAATTAGATGCTATAAATGAGTGGGGTAGTGTGGTGGCTTTAACGTATATGGCGGCACAGCGTACCTATCCTTTTTATACAGATATGGCCGATATTAAAGCCATGCTGGAAAGTATTGCCCGCAGCTTTGGGTATCATTACGGCGTAGAGAAAAAAGTGCGTATTAATACCGTATCACAATCGCCCACCAAAACAACAGCGGGTACGGGTATTAAAGGTTTTGGAGATTTTTTTGATTATGCCAATGCTATTGCACCGCTGGGCAACGCCACGGCGGAAGATTGCGCCAACTATTGCATTACCCTGTTTTCAGATTTAACCCGCATGGTTACCATGCAAAACCTCTTTCACGATGGTGGTTATTCTACCACCGGTGTAAGTAACGATGTGATGCAGCGCCTGGGTGTGGCTGAATAATGTGTTGCTGCTGAAGAGTGCCCCGAAAGCACGGCGCAAAACTGCTCGGGGTTTGCAACGAGCAACAATGTTGAAAATGCTTACCGTAGCTGGTAACAAAAAATAAAAGCCCCGCATTGCGGGGCTTTCTTATTCAGTAAAGTAGTTTAATACTCGTCTTCGTTAAAAAAGAAATCTTCCTGGCTGGGGTAATCGGGCCATATATCGTCAATGCCTTCAAAAATTTCGCCTTCGTCTTCTAACTCCTGCAGGTTTTCTACCACTTCAATTGGTGCACCGCTGCGTATAGCATAATCAATCAGTTCATCTTTGGTGGCAGGCCAGGGGGCGTCTTCTAAATAGGATGCAAGTTCAAGTGTCCAAAACATGGTATGTATTTTATTGATTCTTTAAATGTTGTTTTAAAATTAAAATAACGGCTGGTAAAACAAAACAGCAACCTCTTAATTTTTCGCAAAAGTAATTGTTATAATGATTTGGCCAAATGTAGTTTTACACGGCACTGGCAAGGGTTATAGCTGGCTGGCTTACCCTGCCAGCAGTATCAACGAATAATTTTATAGGTTCGTATCAATCTCTTATTTTAAATTGCCGCATGTTAACAGCCAGAAACATTCATAAATCTTTTGCCAGTTTACAGGTGCTGAAGGGGGTGGATATTGATATTGCAGCCGGAGAAATTGTGAGCATTGTGGGCCCCTCTGGTTCTGGTAAAAGCACCCTCTTGCATATTTTAGGTACTTTAGATACACCCGACAGCGGTAGCATAACAATAGACAACACCTTGCTGCAAACCCTAAACAGCCGTCAACTGGCCGCTTTCAGAAATAAAAACATTGGCTTTGTTTTTCAGTTCCATCATTTACTGCCAGAGTTTAGTGCCATAGAAAATGTGTGCATACCCGGTTGGATAGCCGGCACCAATAAAACGCAGGTGGCAGCACGTGCTGCCGAACTTTTAGACCTTTTAGGGTTAAAAGACCGTAAAGAAAACAAGCCGCAGCAACTAAGTGGCGGAGAGCAGCAACGGGTGGCCGTGGCCAGAGCATTAATTAACCAGCCCAAAATAATTTTTGCCGATGAGCCTACCGGAAACCTGGATAGTGCCAATGCCCGTGAACTGCACCAACTGTTTTTTAACCTGCGCAAACAGTTTAATCAAACATTTTTAATTGTAACGCATAATGAGGAGCTGGCCGGTATGAGTGACCGCACCCTCCACATGAAAGACGGTAAAATAGTACTGTAATTTTTTACCGGCAGCGTAACTCCGGTTAAGCATCGTTGTGTCACTCACTGCAACCGCAGTGCAAGTATTGGGCTTGTTACTTATTTACCAATCACACCCTTGGCTTCCAGGGTATTTCTTCCACCCCCAATTTAAAACCAGTGTAACGGGCCAGTACAAAAAGATAATCGCTTAAACGGTTAATATATTTTATTACCAGTGGCTCCACAAACATATCGTGTTGCTGCATGTTTACGCAAAGCCTTTCTGCCCGGCGGCACACACAACGGGCAATGTGAATGGTGCTTACAGATACATGGCCACCCGGCAGCACAAAAAATTTCATGGGTGGTATTACTTCGTGCATTTTATCCATTTCTTTTTCCAGCAATACAATATCGCTTTCTTTAAGATCGGGTATTTTCATTTTGGGTTCTTTATCGGGGTCGCATGCTAAAGAAGAACCCACGGTAAAAAGGCGGTCCTGTATTTCTTTTAATAGGGCTTTGGTATGTATATCAGTTACATGGTCTGTAACCAGGCCAATGTACGAGTTCAATTCATCTACCGTTCCGTAGGTTTCTATTCGGATATGATTTTTGGGAACTTTGGTACCACCTATTAAGGCAGTTTTGCCAAGGTCGCCGGTTTTAGTATAAATTTTTGCTGCCATAATAAATGTTGGGTCTTTTGGTTGCTGTAAACAGTCCAACAAAAGTATTGTTGTATTGTTGGCGTAAATAAAAATGGAGCGATGAATCGCTCCACAATTTCTCCACTTACAAAAAATATTTACATAGCCATTGCAGGTTCTTTGCGTTTATCCGTTTCTATCAAGCCGTCTCTTAAGCGAACGATGCGGTGTGCATGGTTGGCAATATCTTCTTCGTGCGTTACCAGCACCACGGTGTTGCCCGCTGCTTGTATGCTGCCAAATATGTCCATAATTTCTATTGAGGTTTTGGTGTCCAGGTTTCCGGTAGGCTCATCTGCCAGTATTATTGAAGGTGAGTTTACCAGGGCCCGCGCAATAGCCACCCTTTGGCATTGGCCACCACTCAACTCATTGGGCTTGTGATGGCTTCTTTCTGCTAACCCTACTTTTTCTAAAACATCTTTGGCTATTTCGTTGCGTTGCTTTTTACCAATACCTGCATATACCAATGGCAGGGCTACATTTTCTAAAGCGGTTAAGCGGGGTAATAAATTGAATTGCTGAAATACAAAACCAATTTCTTTATTGCGCACAGCCGCCAAATCATCATCGGCCATCTGGCTAACATCGTGGTTGTTTAAAACATATTTGCCGCCGGTGGGAGAGTCCAGACAACCCAAAATATTCATTAATGTGCTTTTACCAGAACCAGAGGGCCCCATTAGCGCCACGTACTCATTTTTTAAAATGTCAAGACTAATACCTTTTAAAACAGGTATGGCTTGTTTGCCCATGTAATAGGCTTTCTGAATATTTTCTAAATGGATGATGCCATTCATAAATTACTTTTTTATGACTTTAGGTACTTTAAAATAATCGGTATCTGCCAGTGGAGCATTTTGTAATGCGGTATCTTTTTGCATGGAGCCCTTTACCAAATCTTCCCGATAGGCATTAATAGCATCGCCCATATGCATAAGGGGGGCTACCTGGCTGGTATTTACTTGCTGCAGCTCTTCTACAAAGGCTATCATTTTCTGCAAATCGTTTTTTATAGCCTGTTTTTCTGAGTTGTCAAAACGAAGCCGGGCCAGGTTGGCCAGGTTATCAACTAACTGATCTGTTACTTCCATAGAAAACAAAAATAACAAATTGGCCTTACGGGCTTTATATTTTTGATGAAAGGTTAGCCGGTAAAAGCTTTTTGACCGTGGTTTTGCTAAAGCTAACTGGCTGAAAAGCAGGGCTGCTGCCACCTGCACTGCGGCTAAAGGGTGCCCTGAAAGCAAGGCACAAAACCGCTTGGGGTTTACAACGAGTAAAGATGTTGCCAGAGGGCTGGCCCGGTACCATTTAAAAATAGACTAAAATTAAATGGGCTGGCCCTTTGCCAGTAGCGGGTTTGCCCTTACCTTCGCAGCCCAAATTTATTTTTAAACCAAAAACAGGGAATCTCATGAACAATTATGAATTGATGGTGATTTTTACCCCTGTGCTTTCTGAGGACGACTACAAAGCCGCCCAAAAGAAATACGCTGCGCTGGTTACTGAAAACGGCGGAGAAGTATTGCACTCTAATCCCTGGGGATTAAAATCACTGGCGTACCCCATAGCCAAAAAGACTACCGGTCTTTATTGGGTTATGGAATACACTGCGCCATCCAACTTCAATGAGAAGCTTAAAATTCAGCTTCTGCGTGATGAAGGTGTGCTTCGTCACATGGCAACCAAACTCGACAAATACGCCGTTGAGTACAATGCAAAAAGGAGAAGTGGCGTAGCATCAGGTAACCAAAAATCAGTGGAGGCTTAATACCATGGCTAAAAATGAAATTAAATACCTGACGGCGATAAAAACCGAAAATCGTCAAAAGAAGTACTGCCGTTTTAAGAAAATGGGTATTAAGTACATTGACTATAAGGACGCCGATTTCTTAAAGAAGTTTTTGAATGAGCAAGGTAAATTATTGCCCCGCCGTATTACCGGTAACTCTTTAAAGTACCAGCGTAAAGTAAGCGATGCAGTTAAAAAAGCCCGTCAAATGGCTATTTTACCTTACGTTACAGATCTTTTAAAGTAAACCTCACCTAACCTTTTGCTTTGGCAAAAGAGGACAGTACACTGCATGCAGCTGTATTGGTACGGTGAACAAAAAGCAAACAATGCAAATTATTTTAATTCAAGACGTAGATAACCTGGGTGCCGCTAATGAGCTGGTAACCGTAAAAAATGGTTATGCCCGTAACTTTCTGATACCGCGTAAAATGGTGGTAGAAGCCAGCCCTTCTAATTTGAAGCAATTAGAAGAGCGCATGAAGCAACAACAGAAGAAAGAAGCCAAAATGCTGGCCGAAATCAATAGTGTTATTGCCAAACTGCAGGAAGGTGCCGTTAAAATTGGTGCTAAAACTGGTACCAGCGGTAAAATCTTTGGTAGTGTTACCTCTTTACAAATCAGCCGTGCCATCCGTGAGCAGAAAGGCTATGAAATTGATCGTAAAAAGATCAGCATCAATGATGAAGTAAAAGAGCTGGGCTCTTACAAAGCAGTGATAGACTTTGGCAATGGTAAAAATACCGAGCTGGAGTTTGAAGTTGTGGCCGAGTAAGAACTACAGGTTTTAACGAAATTAGAAACCGGGTCTTTTACAGACCCGGTTTTTTGTTAGGTAGCCACCATAGCGGGTTTGAGGCAAATTAATTTTGTGTAAAATGCCCCGTTTCCGGAAAATTTGCCTACCTTCAATTTTGGATTCCTAAATGATCTTTACAGTTTCTCATTGAATTCTCAGGTTTTCAACAATGTTCCATGGGGATTGATGGTACGCTGTTTCTCATTTAAGGTTATTTTTTTAATTTTTTTAAACTGTAAAAAATGAACATTTACGTTGGAAACCTTAGTTGGAATTTAACTGAGGAAGATTTACAAAATCTTTTCACCCCCTACGGCGAAGTAGCATCTGCAAAGATTGTTACAGACAAATTCAACAACAACCGCAGTAAAGGTTTTGGCTTTGTTGAAATGCCAAATGATGGCGAAGGCCAGGCTGCAATAGCTGCCTTAAACGGTACTGAAGTTGATGGTCGCAACATCGTTGTAAACGAGTCTCAACCTAAACCTGCTGGCGAACGCGGCGGTGGCGGCGGTGGCTTCAAAAAGCGCAGCTTTGGCGGCGGCGGCGGTAGCCGTGGTGGCTTTGGCGGCGGCGGTGGCAGCCGTGGTGGTTATGGTGGTGGCGGTGGCCGTGGTGGCGACCGTGGTGGTTTCAACAGAAACAGAGATTTCTAAATTACTACAACACACATCTAACTATAAAGTCTGGCAAATTTGCCAGACTTTTTTTTATGTTTCCGGCTGCCCTGCTAATAGCAGCAGTGGTTGCGTCGCACCCTTCTGCCGCAACGCAACACGCAGCGGATAGCCTAAGTATTTATGCACCACCATTGGCAGCAGGCAGTTTTGCTGCCGCCATCATTTCTTTTATTTCTGCCGGAAACTGTTGGTACAACATTTCTATATAGGCAGATTTTGCTTTTGAGTTTTGCACTCTTTCAAAACGGGTAATGGCTTCTTTAGAGGCTACCTCTGAACGGCACATCTGCCGCATCAGGTTTTTGGTTTGTTCTTTTATAACATCTCTTTGCGCGGCTGTAGTAGCTTTATCATAGTCCGTCATCAGTAATTCCAGCTTCATAGCAAAAGCTTCACCATAATCGGGCAGTTCTTTTAAAGAAAGATTTAAATAGGTTTCTGCTTTTTGCCGGTCGTTTAAATCGCCGGTGGTTTGGTAAGAATTCATCACCACCAATGCCGTGTTTACATATGCAGTAGGCTCCATTTTAAGGGTCACTTTTTCTGCATACTGGCTTACCAATGCTTCCAGCTCTTTGTCTTTGCGCAGGTAATAACTTACATAAGACAATTCATTAATTATTTTTGAAATCAGTTCCGGAGATTGTAATTCCTCTGCTTCTTTCAAATGATTGGTGAGCTCTTTAAAATCTGCCTCAGTAACTTTAGCCCGGTTGTTTTTTATATTTTCCATGCGGGCACTAATGAACATTTTTCGTATTGCCGGTAATTTTTCATTTACAAAATCCAACGCTTTACTGATGCGGGTAACCTGCCCGTTCACTTCTTCTTTTATCTGGTTAATTTCTTTTTCATTAAT
>JANRMC010000153.1:0-6065 GCA_033761915.1 Flavihumibacter sp. | reverse complement strand
TGCTGACTTACCCAAAATTATCTTCATAGGCTAATTGTCAGGTTAAAGCTGGCTAATTGAATATAAAACATAATTAACTCTTTTAAGCTGTCAAGCAGAGAGTTATAACAAGTGTTTTCGAAATCCTGTCAGTTGGGTGGTGGGTGGGCATGGTGTCGATTAAAGATATATTGCTGAAGTGTCGAACAAATGTTGATAGATATTCGTCAGCCGGGGTGGGTGGGCTGTGCGTTGACATTTTTAGCTTTTGGCAAGGTTGGCTTTGTGTGCTTTACATTGTGCTAAAAATAGCGTATGGTCAGGTGGCAAACTCATATAGTTTGAATTTAAGTTAGGTACTGTTTAGAGTGTCATATAATTTACTTAACAACTAATTTGGGAGCTGCTTAACCGGTGTGATAAATATGGATGATTGAAGATACAGTAAAGAGTTTTAAAATAATGCGGCTTATACCGTTTTTTACCCGCTTACGCCTGCTTTATAAACGGCCGCTTCGTTTGTAAAACAAACGCCGCTTTATACGGCACTATTTCCGGGTGCAGGGCTACCAGTAAAATAATTAAGCAGGGTATGCCGGCAAATACCAGGCTGTCGCCCCAGAGGCCTATAAAAGTAGCGAGGCGGGCATCGTTGGGGTTGGCAATGGTATAACGTACGGGTACGGGGGTGCCTTTTTCGTAGGTAATATTATCGGGGCCGTTTACAAAGAAGGTGTCTTTGCCGGCGGCAAATTTTATTACGGCATAGTCGTGCCCCAACTGGCCGGTATAGGTTTTGCCGTTAAAGCTCATTTTACCCATGGTTTTTTGGGTGCCGCTCAGCCATAGCAGTTTGCTAATTAAAAAGGGAGACAGTATGATGGCGGCTAAACACAGAAAAAAAATATTGCGGTGAATGGTCATGGGTTGCTGGTTACAAGATACAGGTTGCTGGTTGCGGGTTATGGGTTATGAGTTATAGATGCTGGTTTTCACCCTTCGATACACTCAGGGTGACAGATGATTTTTGTAATCACTCTTCGACAAGCTCAGAGTGACAGTATTTTTTGTAATTGCCCTTCGATAAACTCAGAGTGACAGTTGATTTTTTGGAATCACTCTTCGACAAGCTTTGAGTGACAGTATGGACAGCGGAGCAACTACAAACCACAAACCACCAACTACAAACCATAAACCATCAACCACCAACAATCCGCTGCTCATGGCGTTGCAGCTAACAAGTGCGACGCAACGATGTTTTATAGCAGCACTGCTGCCGGCTACCCACTATCAATTGTCTTTTTTCTTTGGCGCTTCTTTCTTTTTGGCTTTTTCTATATTCTTTTCGCTTTGTTCCATTAACTGTTTCTCGTTAATGTTGCCGTTATCGTCTTTAATGAGGGCATCGCGGGGATAGTCGCCGTCTTTTAATTTAAAGTCAAATACCTGATCGATATGCAGCCACTGACCATTTACCCATTTAAAGCCTTCAAAATCGCCATCGGGTATATAGCTTTCTTTGCGTTCTGGCTGGTCGGTTTCTGAAGTGAGGTGATCGTAAATGATCATATCCATTTCAGGATTGTAATTAAAAAGTGTACGGGCTTCTTTTTTATACTCAATATTAAAACGGGTGATTATTTTGTTTTTCATTTTGCCGGTATCCTGTGCAAAAGAAATAAATGGGCCGCCAAACAAGGGTTCTCCGCTGGCCTCATCAAAATGCAGCACGTCCATCCACTTGCGGTTGCTGGCCACACTAAAATCATCAAAGCCCAGGAGGGTATAATATTTTTTGCCGTTGTGTTCTTTTTGAATAACGCGGTAGTAGATGGCGCCTATCCAGTTTCTTTTGGTGCGCACCGAATCGTTGGGCTTGCCGGTAAACATAGATGCATCAAAAAGGGGATGGAGTTTTAAACTGCCATCTGCCGTGCGCATTTGTATGGCGCCTTTCTGGTAATACATGTATTCATCTTTCTTCAGCTGCCAGGTAAAGATGCGAAAGCTGCTATCGGCCGGGTATTGTATGGAAATAGTTTCCAACGAATCGAACCGGTAACGGAAGGAGTTTTTGGTAACCAGGGCACGTACCAGTGTTTTTACAAACTGGCTATCGCTTAAAAAACGTTTGCCGGCGGTAACGGCATTAATCATGCTGTCGGCATATACTTTTAAGGAGTCTTCTTTTTTGCGTAGCATTTTAATATCTGCGGCAGTAAGTTGTGCCTGCAGCTGGCCGGCTAAAAGAACGGATAATAAAAAAAGAAAGAATGGTTTAATCATAATCTGAATGGTAGGTACAAAAGTACTGTAAAGAACCGCTTTTATTTTGTATTGAACGTGCCGCAGCTTTTTAAATTTTACCGGCGCTACAAGGCTTGTGCAAAATTTAACAGGTTCTTAAACGCATAGTCTATGGCAGGGTGGGGCAGTGGCTGGTTGGGGTGGGTGGTTTGCATATACACGGTATGCATGCCGGCATTGCGGCCAAAATTCATATCGCTGAGTTTATTGCCCACCATAATGGATTTGCTGAAATCAATATCCGGATTGTCTGCTTTTGCCTGCAGGGCCATGCCGGGGTTGGGTTTGCGGTTTACATCGTCGTTAGAAAGTGCGGTGCAGTAGTAAACAGCATCCACACGGCCGCCGGCTGCTTCGGTGGCTTTAATAAAATTGTTGTGTATATCCATCAGCGCTGCTTCTGTCATTAACCCTTTGCTTACACCCCGCTGGTTGGTTACTAAAATAATAGTACCAAACTTTTCTGCAAAGCGCTGCATGGCCTGTAATACGCCATCATACATTTTAAACTCTTCCCAGTTATAAATATAGCCGTCTTTTTTCTCGTGGTTAATAACACCATCGCGGTCTAAAAAAAGGGTCCATTGGGTGTTAATGTCTGCAAATTGAAACATGGTTGTTGGTTTATGGTTGCAGGTCGTGCTGCGCTTTGTTATAATCTTCGGGTATGCCAATATCAATAAAATAATCGTGCATGGCAAGGCCGGTTATTTTTTCGGTGTTTGTAAAGGCTTCTAAATAGTCTTTTTCAAAAGAGAATGTAGCAGGCAGGCCTAATGACAGAAAGCGTTGCATCTTTAAAAGATACACGCCGCCATTAATCAGTCCGGCATCGCAATACTGTTTTTCAGTAAAGGCGGTAATGCGCTGCTGGTTATTTAATGCCACGGTGCCGTAGCGGCTAAAATGGGTCATGGGTTTTAGCGCCAATGCACAGTTAGCCTGTTGCTGCTGGTAAAACTGGTAAAGCTGGTTAATGTTGATATTAAAAAGCGTATCGCCGTTTACCACCACCACATCCTTAGTAATGGCTTTGCTGCCTGCTAACTGAATGGCGCCACCGGTGCCCAGTGGTGTTGTTTCTATGGCATACACTTTATCCAGCTGCGGGTAATGCGTTTGCAGCCATTCAATAATTACTTCGTGTTTATACCCCAATGAAAATATAAAACGGCGGATGCCCTGCTGCTGCAACCATTGCATTACATAATATAAAAAGGGCTGGTTGTTTACGGGTGCCATGCACTTGGGTAAATCGGGCACAGCGGAACGGAGGCGTGTGCCCAAACCACCGGCTAATAGTATGGCTTCTGTTGCTGGCATTGTTTAATTGGCGGTAAAATAGTTTTCTTCCACCAGCTGGCAAATGATATGGCCCAGCATGATATGGCTTTCCTGTATACGGGGCGTATCGTTAGAAGGAACGTTGAATAAATAGTTGCTCAGCGCTTTCATTTTACCACCGCTGGCGCCGGTGAAGCCTACTGTTATTATTTGTTTTTGCTGTGCGGTTTCAAATGCTTTTACAATATTGGCACTGTTGCCGGAAGTGGAAAGACCCACCAGCACATCGCCGCTGTTGCAAATGCCTTTTACCAAACGGCTGTAGATGACATCATAACTATAATCGTTGGCCACGGCGGTTAAATAAGAGCTGTTGCAGTGCAATGCTTCGGCAGGTAAGGCATCGCGGTCGGTATAAAAACGGCCGCTGAATTCTGCAGCTAAATGCTGCGCATCGGCAGCGCTGCCGCCATTGCCACAAAAATAAATGCGGTTGCCATTTTTTAAGGCAGCTACCATGGCGTTGACCACAGCTTCTAATTGCTGCAGCATGGCATCATCGTTCAACAGTCGTTTTTTAACTTCTATAGAGGCGGTGATAATATCTTTAATCTTACTCATTGCCGGGCATTATTTTAACGGGGGCAAAGATAAGCGGTTATGCAGAATTTAAACGGGCCTGCTGCCCATTGGTTTGCTGTTGAAGTGTCCCGCTAAAGACGGGATGAAGTGCATCCCGATTTATGATCGGGACAAGATCTGCTACTCGTTCCTCGTAGCGTTGCAGCTAACAAGTGCGACGCAAGGCTGCTGCCCCCGCTAAGGCGGGGCAAGCTATGAAAGCCCCATGCCGGTAAACAAAAAATTAAATCGTCCAGGTGGTGAGGCCGTGTTTGGTAAAGCTGTAGGGCTGGCAATAGCCGCCAAACTGTTGCAATGTTTCCTGCACACGGTATTTGCTGATGTTGGGGCAATAAAAAATCATAAACCCGCCGCCGCCGGCACCAGATATTTTACCACCGGTGGCGCCTGCTTTTTTTGCGGCTTCGTAAATGGTTTCCATCAACTGGTTACTGATGCCATCGGCCATCTGGCGTTTTTGCTGAAAACCAAAATCCAGTATCTCTCCAATTTCATGCAGGCGGCCTTTCAGCAAGGCTTCCTTCATCAGTTGCGATTGTTGTTTTAGCTGGTGCATGGCTTCAATAGATTTGCCTTGTTTATTTACCACATTGCTGCTTTGTTTTTCTATAATCTTTGCACTCTCGCGGCTGGTGCTGGTGTAGTACAGCAGTAAATTATTTTCCAGCTCAAATAAATATTGCTGTTTAATGCGCAGCGGGTTTACAATTACTTTATCGTCTTTTAAAAACTCCATAAAATTTACGCCGCCAAAAGTGGCCGCATACTGGTCTTGCCGGCCGCCGGCCATATTTAATTCTTTGCGTTCTATTTCGTACGCCAGCTGCGCAATATCATACTCGCCCAGGGGCAGGCGCAGCATTTCTGCAAAGGCACCCATAATGGCCACCACTAAGGTAGATGAGGTGCCCAGCCCACTGCCCGCAGGGGCATCTACAAATGTGCTTAGCTTAAAACCGGTGAGGGGTAAACCATATTGATGTTGTATGCGGTTGTACACGCCTTTTAGTAAATCCAGTTGCCCATCAATGGGTAATTGATGATGCCACTCGTAACGCTTTTCTTCTTTACGATCCAGCGCCTGTAAAACAATGGCGTTTTCATCAATAGGTTCTATAGTGGCATGGGCATATAAACTGATGGTGGCATTTAAAATGGCACCACCGTATAAATCGCAATATGGACTCACATCGGTGCCACCACCGGCCAAACCAATACGCAAAGGAGCTTTACTTCTGTAAATCATTTTTTATGTTGTCAGCTTTTGTAGTTCTGTTAATCATTGTTCCGCCTCTTAAGGCGGACTCTTGTACGGCCGTGCAAAACGCAGCTATTTATTTTTTATCTGTTCTTTTAATTGCAGTAATGCATGTACCAATACCGGCCAGGTATATTTTTTCTTTTCTTCCACCAGACCGGGTAAAAAAAACGCCTCACCTTTTTGAAAATAGGCAGTTATGGCTGCAGCAATACCCGCTGCAGTTGGCTTACACACCAGCCCGGCTTTGTTATGCGGCACATAATCTGGCAGGGCCCCCACATTGGTAACAATCATGGGCTTTTCAAAATGATAGGCCAATGGTGTTACCCCGCTTTGCGTGGCATTTTTATACGGCTGCACCACCACATCGGCGGCTGCAAAATACAAACCTACTTCGTGGTTGGGTATAAAATCGGTTTTTAAAATTAGCTGGTTGCGAATGCCCAACTGGTCAATTAACTGCTGGTATTTTTCAAGGTCTTCATAAAACTCTCCGGCAATAATCAGTTTGTATGATTGTCCCTGCTGTTGTAATTGTTGCAAAGCCTGTAATAATACATCCAATCCTTTGTATTTGCGGATGAAGCCAAAA
>JANRMC010000152.1:0-8018 GCA_033761915.1 Flavihumibacter sp. | reverse complement strand
CTGAAGCGTTTGATAAAACAATATTACCTCTGCCGCTGATACCATTGCCAGCACCAGTACCATTGTTAATACTGTTTGCAGTAGTGGCATTAAGGCCAGAACCATTATCTAAACCAATACCAAAAACATCGTTATTATAAGTGGCGTTAGTAGTGGCATTCCAGATAGTGGTGCCATCAGAAGCCAGGAAGCTGGTAGCTATATTGATACCATATTTTAAAGCGAGGTATGAAAATATCTTGCTTCTGTCTGTGCTGCTGATAGAATTTTCATAGATGATAATTTCGGCAACATTTCCTGTTAATGCCTCATCGTATTGGCCGTTACGGGCACCAATATGATTGTAGGATGTTGCAAGTGTTCTTAATGCTGCGCCATCAACGTTTAATGGATCTGTATTATATGCAGTTCCACCACTGGAGAGATTGCCGTTATCAATAATTTCAAGATCATTGGTAGCCTGGTTTAACAGGTTTAACTGAGAAATACGCCATGTGTTGGCTGTATATGCTCTTTGTATAGTATGGTCGTATGGGCTTTTTTCGATTTGATTGCCATAACGGCCATCATTCCAAGTAGATAAAGATGCACCATCGCCAGCATCACCAAATGCTGAATTTTTTTGAGTCCATACACGTTGGTAACTGGCTGCAGAACTGGATAACCATACAGCAAAAACTGAATAGTCATCATCGCCTGCTGTTAGCGGAGCATTGGCTCCGTTAGGGCCTTGTAAAAAACCGCTGCCATCAAACTCTAATGTTGGTAAGAAGTTAAGTGTATTGTAACGCAATTTAGGACGTGCGTTACCACTTGCCGTGTACGTTTTGGTACCATCGTTACTGTAAGTCCAGATATTGACTACAGTATCTAAACCAAAGTTTACAACATTGGTATCTAAGTTAGAGGAAGCATTGGCTTTTACCCATTGTTTAAGGCCAGTGCTAACACCGCCGGGTGATTGTGCTGATACTGCAATTGTTGCGGCCAGCAAGGTCGTTAATAAGTACGTTTTTTTCATGCACATGAGGTTTCAGTTTATGTTAGTTGTGTGTATACGAACCAGCAATAATAATGCTACGTTTGAAGATTTTCAGGGGTTGGGAATATGGCGCATAAAGATAACTACTGACCATTAAAATGAGCTAAAAAAATAGCTTATAAGTGTTTTTTGTTGAGCGTAAGTTGTTCACAACTGTTAGAAAACTAAAGAAACCGGGCCGTTTTACTTTGTTTGCTTTTTATAAGGTTTACAGGCGTGCCGCTAAACACAAGATGGCCGCCGCCGTCGCCTGCTTCCGGGCCCAGATCTAAAACCCAGTCGGCACTTTTAATTACATCCGTATTATGTTCTATAACCAGTATAGAATGTCCTTGCTCAATGAGTGCATTAAAGGAGGATAGCAGTTTCTTAATATCGTGAAAATGCAAACCTGTTGTGGGCTCATCAAAAATGAAAAGTATATGACCCTGAGATCTTCCTTTGCCCAAAAAGGAGGCTAATTTTACCCGCTGGGCTTCGCCGCCGGAAAGTGTGTCAGAGGATTGTCCCAGTTTTATATATCCCAGACCAACATCCTGTAACGGTTTTATTTTACCGGCCACATCTTTCTCCTCCGCAAAAAAGTCAATGGCTTCATCAACACTCAGTTCCAGTATATCATAAATATTTTTGCCTTTATATTGAACCTCCAATACTTCGTCTTTAAATTTTTTACCCTGGCAAACCTCGCAGGTTAAGTGTACGTCGGCAAGGAACTGCATTTCTACAATTTGTTCCCCTTCGCCTTTACAAGTATCGCAACGGCCACCGTCTACATTAAAAGAAAAATGTTTTGGCTGAAAGCCCCGCATTTTGCTGAGGGGTTGTTTAGAGAAAAGTTCTCTGATTTCATCGTACGCTTTTATGTAGGTTACCGGGTTGCTGCGGGATGATTTGCCTATAGGATTTTGGTCTATCAGTTCTATCTGGCTGATAGAATCCAAATCGCCGGTTATTGCCTTATGAAGGCCGGCTTTTTCAGAAAACTCTCCTTTTATTTTTTGAAGACCGGCATACAAAACCTGCTTAACAAGGGTTGTTTTACCGCTGCCACTAACCCCACTGATAACACAAAGCACATTCAATGGAAACTCTGCATCAATGTTTTTGAGGTTGTTTTGCCGGGCACCTTCTACTTTTAATGACCGGTTCCACTTTCGGGTTTGTTTGGGTGGTGTAATACTGAGACTGCCATTTAAATACTGACCAGTAAGGCTTTTTTTGTTGGCAATGATGGTTTCATAATTTCCTTCTGCAATTACTTCTCCGCCCAGGTGGCTGGCTAATGGACCCATATCAATTATATGATCTGCTTCCCGCATTATCATTTCATCATGTTCTACCACCACTACTGTATTGCCAAGGTTTCTTAAAGACTTTAACACGCTTATCAGGTTTTCTGTATCTCTTGAATGGAGGCCTATGGAAGGCTCATCTAAAATGTAGAGTGAATTGGTAAGGTTACTGCCCAGGCTGCGTGTTAATTGTATCCGCTGGCTTTCTCCACCACTGAGAGAATTTGCCAAACGGTTAAGTGTAAGGTACCCCAAGCCTACATCCAGCAGGGTTTTGATACGGGCATTTATTTCTATAAGAATACGTTTTGCCACCTGCTGATCGTGTTCTGAAAGTTGTAACTGATCAAACCAAAGTTTTAAATCTTTGGCCGGCATTTCACAAAGTTGCCCTATATGTTTATCCTGCACTTTTACATACAAAGCTTCTTTACGTAACCGATAGCCTTCGCAATCCGGGCAGGTGGTGCGGCCACGATACCGCGATAATAGCACCCGGTATTGTACTTTATAAAGATTCTGTTCCACTTCTTTGAAGAAATCATTAATTCCCTGGGCATGTTCATTACCTTCCCATAAAGTTTTATACTGATGGCTGGTAAGGTCCATTACAGGCTTATGAATTGGAAAATCAAATTTCTTTGCTGCCTTAATAAACTGTTCTTTCCACCAACCCAGTTTTTCACCTTTCCAGGGGGCCACAGCCCCTTCAAATACACTCAGCCTTTTGTCGGGTATTACAAGGTCGGTATCAATACCCAATACCTGTGAAAAGCCTTCGCAGGTGGGACAGGCACCAAAGGGGTTATTAAAAGAAAAAAGATTGGGTACTGGTTCTTCAAAGGTCAGGCCATCCAGTTCAAACTTGTTACTGAAATGTAATTGACTTGTGCCGTCTATTTCAACATAAACTTCACCTTCGCCTTCATAAAATGCCGTGGTAACAGAATCTGCAATACGGTGTTCATCTTCTTCATCAAAGGGTTTAGCCACCAACCTGTCTATTAGTAAGTAAAGGGGTTCTTTTTTATGTTCTTTTTCCAGTTGCTTCAACGCTGCATCATCTTCCAGCAAATCTTCAATACGCAGCAATTCATTGTTCTTATACAGGCGGGAAAAGCCTTTTTGCAGCAGTATATTAATTTCTTCTTTCAGCTTACGGTGGGTATGCTGTTTTAATAAAACCAGTATTACAATTTTCTCGCCTTTACTATAACGGGTAATTGTTTTTACTATATCCGTTACATCATCTTTTTTTACCTCTTTACCAGAAACCGGAGAGATGGTTTTGCCGGCTCTTGCAAAAAGCAGGCGCAGATAATCGTATATCTCCGTCATACTGCCAACGGTAGACCGTGGGGTGCGGGTAATAACTTTTTGTTCTATGGCAATAGCCGGGCAAAGGCCATGTATATAATCCACATCTGGTTTTACCATACGGGCCATAAACTGGCGGGCATAGGCACTCAAACTTTCTGCATAGCGGCGTTGCCCTTCTGCAAACAAAGTGTCTATGGTTAAAGAAGATTTGCCTGAACCTGAAACGCCTGTTACCACAATTAATTTATTGCGGGGTATGGTTACGCTAACATTTTTCAGATTATGTATTCTGGCACCTTTAATATAAATGCCATTATGAGAGTGGGGGATGATTTGTTTTTCTTTTGTAGCAGTTGCTTTCATAAAATTGAGTGCTGTTTCTCCAATGCTGGATGAGTAAAGATATACTGATGAACGGAATGCGACGCAACGATGTTGAAGCACCAGATACCGCCGGTAACCGATATCTTAATAATTTGGTAAAATTATCGGAAATCTACGAGTTGGTTAAGTACTAACACGTAATCATGCTTTTAAAGGGCAATTTTTTTTTCATAAAATTTGGTTGTATTCTTTTTTGTATTATTTTCGGTTTATAAATGTTTTTTTAAAATCCAAAACACACACAATTATGAAAAACCTAAACTACACGCCTATCGCATAAACTCTACTTCACAACATTTAGTTTTCCTATTTTCTCTGTAACCATAAATCCAATAACTTTTAAAAACTGTAGAAGTTTATGAAATCACTTTGCAAAAAAACGGACCACGAGCTGATCCATTCATTTATGGACGGCGACATGAATGCACTTGAAACCCTGGTTATCCGCCACAAGGACAAGCTGTACACCTCTATTCTTTTCCTGGTAAAAGACAAATATCTGGCTGAAGATATTTTCCAGGACGTTCTGATTAAAATTATTGATACCATCCGTGGTGGCCGCTACACAGAAGAAGGTAAGTTCCTTCCCTGGGCAATGCGTATTGCGCATAACCTATGTGTAGACCATTTTCGTAAGGTAAAAAGAACGCCTGCTATTAAAACCAGCGATGACCGCGACATTTTTGAAGTACTGAACTTTACTGAAGACAGTGCTGAAACAAAAATGATGAAGCGTCAAAGTCACGACCGGGTACGCCGCATGCTGGATTTATTACCAGAAGATCAGCGTGAGGTAATCATCCTGCGTCATTATGCAGAATTAAGTTTTAAAGAAATTGCCGCCTTAACCAATTGCAGCATTAATACTGCATTAGGCCGCATGCGTTATGGCTTAATTAACCTGCGTAAAATGATGGTTGAAAAACAAATTTCACTGTAATTATCGTGTGTTTTTTGTTTTACAATTAATTAACGGTACCAGTTGAAAACATAACTAATCAACCGCTTAATTTTGAGAACGAAATAAAAAGAACAACATATTGTCATTCTGGCCCTCCCTCTGAACTCTTATTTTGATTCGCTTGCATATCAGAAGGCTGGAACAGAATGACGCCTAACTAAAAAACTCCGGGTACTAATTATCCGGAGTTTTTTTTGTGCTGCCAGCTGCAACACATTATTCAACATCGTTGCCACGCTCGGTTCAAAGGTTGGGTAATAATTAAACAATAGATTTATGGCAAATGGGTTCAGGGCATGCCAAAGCCCTATGAATTTTATAGAACATATATACTTTTAAACCTTGTGCAATTAAAACTTAGGGCAGGGGATGCCTTTTTTACCCGGAGGTCTTTTAATATAAATAAGTGACACTTCTAAACCACCCCGGCTTTGCGAGGCAGATTTTAAGGAAGAAATATTTACATCGTAGGTGGCACCAATTCTAAAATCAGAAAATTCAAAACCCAGATAGGGTATCAGTGCATCTGTTTGGTTATTGAAGCGGCTCCATACACCCGCATAAAAACTGGTGGGATTTTCTTCATCATAGTTTACATTAAAAGCAACCGCACCGCCCACTACTGTTTCAAAAGCACCTGCTTGCCGGCTATGCAATGCACTTATATGAAGCGTTTTATACTCTCCAACCGGCAGGTAACCGCCACTATGCAGTGTTAATCGTGGGTTTAAGGTATAGAAACCACCCTGAAAAGTGTATTTAGGCTTGTTGATATGATACATAGAGGCACCGAGGTAGAAATTATTAAACCCATCGGTGGAACCATTGTATAAAAGGCCGGCATTAAAATCAAAATAGTTTACCCCAATCACCTGCTGGTTGATGGGTTCTGTAGGCGAAGTGGCCCAGGTTCCATTGGCAGTAAGACCATCTTCAAACTTCAATGCAAAGCCATCCATTTTATGGTTGCCATAACTGCCCTGAAAGCCAAAGCCCAGTTGCTGCAGCCCGTCTTCATCCAATCCTTTATGGTAAGCCACAGAAGCAGAAATAAAATTACTTTTTAAAATGCCGTTGGCGGTACGGTCGTTCATGCCCATTACGCCAATTGCCAAAGCATCAATTTCTTGTATGCGGCTGGTAAGTATGGGTGCATCTATTGAAAAAGTAGAGGTTACAAATGTTTTACTGATGGCGGGCCACTGGTCTCTGTAATTGCCAGCAATTCTGAAATTGCCATCAAATTTTCCGGTAAGTGCGGGGTTGAGTGTTAAGGGAGAAGAAAAGAACTGTGAAAAATGAGGATCCTGCGCGTTTACGCAGGTTACAATAAACACACTGCAACACACTAAAACTAAGATTCGCTTCATTTGAGAATTGCTTTTATTTCCAGAGCTTTAAAATTACTATTATGCTGCCCGTTATGCAAATTTTAAGAGATATATGTTACGTATTTCTGAGAATTTAACGGATTGCGGCCAATTATTCTACACCCGGAACCGGCTTGCCGGTTATGCCAAGTAAAACTTACCAGCCAGCAGTAGTAAAATCATTATTTTCATTGTATGAAGCGCAAACTTTTTTTAAGCAGTTTAATGATGGCGGGGGCTGCTGTTAAAACAATGGCAGCAGCAGTTAATGAAGAGGAAGAGGATTTGAGTGCAGGCATTATTCCGCGTACGTTAAAAACTGGCGATACTATTGCAATAACAAGCCCGGCTGGTTATATAACGCTGGATGAAATACAACCGGCTATTAAACAAATAGAAAGTTGGGGCTTAAAAGTAAGGGTGGGCAGTTCTATTGGCAAACGCGATTTTACTTTTGGGGGCACCGATGAAGAAAGGGCCGCCGATATGCAAGTATTATTAGACGACCACAAAGTAAAAGCCATATTGTGTGCCCGCGGCGGCTATGGGGCTGTGCGTATTGTAGACCGTTTAAATTTTACGCAGTTTTTGCAACACCCCAAATGGTTGATAGGCTTTAGCGATATTACCGTGCTGCATTCACATATCAACCGCAACTTTGGTGTGGCTACCATACACAGTAAAATGTGTAACAGCTTTCCGGATGATTGGCAGAAGGCAGAACCCATACAAATTGAAACCATCTTATCCATACGCCATGCATTAATGGGTGCTAAAATGGAATACTCTGCCATGCCTGATGCAAAAAATAAAACCGGTCTTACAAAGGGTGTTTTGGTAGGGGGTAATTTAAAAACACTGGAATCATTAGCCGGCAGTAAAAGCGATTTACACACAGCCGGTAAAATTTTGTTTGTAGAAGATACAGGTGAGTACCTGTACAGCATTGATCGGATGTTTTGGAACTTAAAACGAACCGGAAAACTGGCGTTATTAAAGGGATTGATTATTGGTGGTTTTAAAATAAAAGCTTCAGAAGACCCCAAAGAAGAATTTGGCAAAGACTTACGTGAAATTGTGTTGGAAAAAGTAAAAAATTATAAATACCCGGTGTGTTTCGATTTTCCGGTAGGCCATCAAAAAAATAATTTTGCATTAAAATGCGGTGTAGTTCATCAATTTCGCGTAAGCGATAGTGTCGTTAGCCTTCGGGAAATATAGTGAGAGCAGATAGTCTTTAGAAATTAGGATTTAGCAATTATCCTCCGGCTTACTTAATTAATTTATGAAGGAGTAAATATTTTATAATGCGTGATTTCAGAAAGTTATTGGTATGGCAAAAATCAATGGAGCTTTTCCGGGAAGTATATCGCTTCTCTAATCTGTTGCCGAAGGAAGAAAAATTTAACCTGACGGTACAAATAAGAAAGGATGTTGTTTCTATTGCATCTAATATTGCAGAGGGTGCCTCTAAATCAAGTAGTCTTCATTTTAAAAAATTTCTTGAAGATGCAATTGGTTCTGCATTTGAGCTTGAAACGCAATTGTTGGGAATAGCAATGGTTTATACCCATCTTGAAGGTGAAGTACAGAAAATTTTGCCAGCACTCACTGAAATTCAGAAAATGCTGAATGGATTGATTGAG
>JANRMC010000151.1:0-3715 GCA_033761915.1 Flavihumibacter sp. | reverse complement strand
CTGCAACCGCATTTCTTTTATCAGCAATTTTTAGCTGCCATTGTTGTTGCCGTTAAAACGAGCGTGGCAAGGATGCGGCACATTGCGGTGCCGCTGGTTTCAAAAAAAATACATTGTAACTTCAACCCATGTGCAAAGCCTTGTTTTCATACCTGCTATTTCTGATACTATTTAGCCAACTGAATGCACAAAGCAATCCACAAAAATTTTTGTTTACAGGGTATACGCAAGGCACTACCTATGCTGTAACTTATTATGCTTCTCATGAATTTGTTGCACAACAACAATTGGATAGTATTTTGTCTGTGTTGGACAATAGTCTTTCAGTGTATAATAAAAATTCCATTATCTCAAAATTCAATAACGGCTTAAATGCCGTTGTAATGGATGAGCATTTAAAACAGGTGGTACAGAAAGCTATTTACATTAATAAACAAACCCGGGGCATTTTTGATATTACTATCGGTGGCTTAACAAAGGCATGGGGTTTTGGGGCAGATAAAGTAGGGGCTTTGCCGGATAGTAACAGCATTACTCAGTTACTGCGCTGCAAAGGCAATGATAATTTATTTATTAAAAACAATACATTATACAAGAAGAAAGCTTGTGTACAACTGGATGTGAATGGTATTGCTCAGGGATATAGTGTGGATGTGCTGGCAGATTTTTTACATAAAAAAGGTATCAAAAATTTTCTGGTTGAAATTGGTGGAGAGCTACGGGTTGCTGGTACAAAACCAGAAGGCGAATTGTTTACCGTAGGTATAGAGATGCCTGATAGCACCGGCTTTGCAATGCCAACCAGTATTAAATTTATTCAGTTACAAAACGGCGCTGTAACAACTTCGGGCAGTTACAGAAAATTTTATGAAAGCAACGGTAAAAAAATTACACATATTATTGATGCAAGAAATGGATGGCCTGCAACAAACGAATTAATAAGTGTTACGGTGTTAGCACCCAATGCCATTACTGCCGATGGATATGATAATGCTATTATGGTGATGGGGCTTGAAAAAGGAATAGCATTTGTGGAACAGCATAAAGAACTTGCCGCTTTTTTTATTTATAAGAAACCAGATGGTTCAACCGCATATTTTGCCACCAAACAATTTTTGAAATTGTATAAACAGTGATTGTTGTAAATTTAGCCATATGAAAAGGATTGATTTTTTAAAAAATGCCGGGGTATTAACCGGTTCATTGTTATTACACCAGCAGATGCAGGCGGCATTTGCAATTAGTACAGCCAATACCATTAAAATTGGTGTGGTGGGTTGTGGCGATCGGGGTAATGGTATAATGAAGGTGATGAAAAATTTAGGATCAAAGTTTGAAGTGGTTGCAATTTGCGATGTACTTAAGTTTAGGTCTGATATTGCGCAGCAAATTGTACCTGCTGCCAAAAGTTATACAGATTACTGGCAACTGGTAGCGGATAAATCTGTTGAGGCTGTTGTAATAGCTACGCCGTTAAGCCTGCATTATCCCGTTGCTGTGGCAGCGTTGGAAGCCGGCAAACATATTTACCTTGAAAAGGCAATGACTTACTCTATTGAAGAAGCTATTGACTTGGTTAAGCTGGCAAAAAAGTATCCTAAACAAATTATACAGGTAGGTCATCAATACCGCTACACTCCTTTATATTTTAAAGTAAAGGATATGATAGCTAAAGGATACCTTGGAAAAATAACCCAGATTGAAACCCGTTGGGATCGGAACTGGAACTGGAGAAGACCCGTGCCCGCAGGTTATACAGATGAGCAGGTGAACTGGCGTATGTATAAAAAATACAGTGGTGGGTTGGTAGCAGAATTATTATCGCACCAGATTGATTTTATAAACTGGGCTTTTGATACGCACCCTGATGTAGTGTATGGTACCGGCGGTATCGATTTTTATAAAGACGGCCGCGAAACATTTGACAATGTACAGGTAACAATGCGCTATAATAAAGAAGGCATGATTGGTAATTTTGGTGCTACCTGTGCCAACGAACGGGAAGGATATATCTTTAAACTAAGAGGCACCAAAGGCACAGTTTCCCTGCTGATGCACGATGGTATTTTTTATCCCGAAAAAGAAACCCGCAAACAATTAGAAACGGTAGATGGGGTTACCGGTGCTACAAAAATGGATTGGAATAAGGATGGGGGTGTGCAGATTATTAAAGAACCCATGAAGGAAGGCACCTGGTATGCTTTAGAAGAATTTTATAAAGTAGTTACAGAAAAAACCACCCCTGTGTCAAATGTAATTACCGGTGGCACCACCGCTATTTGTGTGCATTTAGCCAATCAGGCAATTTATAATAACTCCTTACAACACTGGAACAATGACTATAACCTTGCATCGTATTAGCAGCCTGTTAACTTTGGTGTTTTTTTTAAGCAGTGCTATAAACCTTACGGCACAAAAAAATGCCGGATGGCAAAACTTATTTAATGGCAAAGATTTTACCGGTTGGAAAAAAGTAGCCGGTAATGCTGACTATAAAATTGAAGATGGAGCCATTGTTGGCATTACTGTGCCCAATACTCCCAACACATTTTTAATTACAGAAAAAAAATACGGCGATTTTGTATTGGAGCTGGAGGTTAAAATTCCGGATACCACTTCAAACTCAGGCATACAGTTTCGCAGCCAATACGATGCCTCTGGCAATAAAGGTAACGGACGGGTATATGGCTACCAGTACGAGTTAGATCCTTCCAGCCGCAAATGGACGGGCGGTATTTACGATGAAGGCAGGAGAGATTGGTTATACCCGTTGATGCTGAACCCCGCTGCACAAAATGCTTTTAAATTAAATGAGTATAATAAAGTACGTGTAGAATGCCTCGGCAATAACTTGCGCACTTTTATTAATGGTATAGAAGCTGGCTACGTAGTGGATTCTGTAGATAAAGAAGGCATTATTGCATTGCAGGTACATAGTATTGGCAACCCGCAAATGGCTGGTAAAAAAATATACTGGAAAAATATCCGCATTCAAACCAAAAACATACAACCCACGCCGTTCAATTATAATATGTACGTGGTCAATACTATTCCTAATTTTTTATGCCCTATGGAAAAGCAGGCTGGCTGGCAGCTGCTTTTTAACGGCTTTACCAATAATGGATGGGTGGGTGCTTATAAAAATAGTTTTCCAGTTAAAGGCTGGGCTATTGAAAATGAAGAATTGCGTGTATTATCTTCTGGCGGTGCAGAATCGGTAAACGGTGGAGATATTGTAACTGAAAAAAAATACAGCGCTTTCGATTTATCGTTTGAATTTAAATTATCACCGGGTGCAAACAGCGGTGTAAAATATTTTGTAACCCTTGCAGAAAATAACAGCGGCTCCGCCATTGGTCTTGAGTTTCAGTTGTTAGACGATACCCTGCACCCCGATGCTAAAATGGGGCGTGATGGTAACCGTACCCTCGCCTCTTTATACGACCTTATTAAAGCACAAAAGCAAACCCGCTTTATACGCCAGCCGGGTAAATGGAACACCGGCCGCATTATTGTTTATCCGAATAATCATGTAGAGCATTACCTGAATGGTGTGAAAGTGTTGGAATACGATCGGGGTTCACAAGCGTTTCGTGATCTTGTTGCCATCAGCAAATACAAAGTATGGAAAGATTTTGGTGAAGCACCAAAAGGACATATTCTGTTGCAGGATCATGGAAATGAAGTGTGGTTTAAGAGTATTAAGATAAGGGAG
>JANRMC010000150.1:0-10013 GCA_033761915.1 Flavihumibacter sp. | reverse complement strand
CATTAAAATAAATTCTTCTGCGGCATAGCCGGCGGCTGGTGGGGCCTAACTCACAGCCATGCAGGGCATCTGTGTTTCTGAAAGAAAACTGATCGTCATCCCCCGTGCCGTAATCGGTGCCGGCATCTTGGTCAAACAGCGCATAGTAAATATCTAAGTACGCACCTTCTGCACTGCCGTTGGGAAAAATATATTTTACACTGGTGCCCGGTGCAAATACGTTTTGCGATGGATTGTCTAAATCAATTTCCTGCTCGCCAGCCACATCCATTAACATATTAGCACCCCGCTCTGCCGGAATTTCGCGGCCATCTTTATCGTAAGCCATTACCCAAACTTTTCCATAAAAATCGTAATCGTTGTTATTGGGGTTATTGGCTGTAATTACCAGCCGGTCTACTCTTACTTCTTCTGTTGCCTGCGCCAACGCTGCCGGCACACATTCTGTATATGTAAAATTATCGGTAGCATCCATAAAGCGCATCAGCTGTCCATCTAAAGTGGAGAAGGTTAATTTAATAGGCTGTGCCACCTGGTAGTTTACGGTACGTAAAAAATTATCGATAGTGGATTGTATGTTTTCTACGGTGCAGATACCAATTTTATCGCAGCGGCCACCCACAGCATATAAGGTAACCACGCTTTTTGCATTATTGGTAGTGGTATAGGTATCCATATTTACATTGGCACCGGCCACCCCCATTTCAAAAGATGCTTTTAAAGAACCACCCATGGCTTCCTGTTTGTTTTCAACATCAACTTTACCAATAATACGTACACCATAAGTTACAGAAGATATGAAACCCAGATTACTGATGTCTCCGGGGTCGGTACTGAAGAAACCTTCTTCTGTTGCAGGCCTTGCAGAAATAGTAAACAGTTCTTTAGTAGCTTCAAAGTACAGTGATTTGTACTCGTTACGATTGCTCATATTAAAATTAGCTTCACCTGCAAAAAATAAATAATGGCCACCAGCACCTACTTTTAATGCAAACTCATCCATACTGGTTATGGCACAAGAATAAAAGCGGGCATTTTGCATAGTGGTTTTTGCAGCCTTGGAAGTATGCCTTGCATAAAAATTAGCAATGGCCTGGTTAATGGTAACACGGTCGGGCTTTTCAATAGGTTCTAATATTGACTTGTTTTCGCCATCAAAATTTTTAACACTGGTGGTAAGCTGTATGGGGTTGCGGTTTTGTGCATACGGAAATTTTTCTTTGTTCAGTATATCACCGTTGAACAATGTTTTTACATCATAAATCAATCCCGGGGCAAAATTTTCTATAAGGTTACCGTTTGAAATAGTCATTACTTCATTTTTTTGAACGGTGCTTACATTCGCCACATAGGTATTGCAATTACCTTGCTGGTTTACCATTTTGGGTTGGCTTTTTCGGTCTTCTTTTCTGCCACTGATGGTTTCTCTGGGGTTGATGTAACGGGTAATTTTTCCGCCACCGGGTAAGTTAAAACTTACAGTATTCATTACCATTTGTGCTTTCATACCATCGCTTGATTTGGTAATGCTGCCCACATTAGTATTGCTCATTGTTTTTTGTTGCTGCGCGGGTTCAAAACTAAAAGCCTGTGCACCTGCCTGGTTATTGCTGTTTAATACCAGTAAGGTACCATTGGCAGCATTGGTTATGCCACCAGCCAGCTTCACATCTTTACCAGATTGCTTGCCACGTATAAGCCATCCGTTGAGAGAGCTGCTGTACAGCAGGTTGAAGAATACATTATCCTGCTCCACATAATCCCATTGCAAAACGGGGGCGCCATCTTCTACAGATTGCCCGGCAATATTTAAATACCGGTTGCTATGAATGGCTTTTATGGTATAGTAACCATCAGGTCTTCTTTCAATATAGAATTTATGGTTGTCAAGATTGGCAAAATCCCATTGTACTAAACGGGCGCCGTTGCTGGTATTAATACCTTCAACACCCAGGTATTTACCGGTAGCATTTACTTTTATATAATAAACACCTGCTTCTATGCTTTTAATGTTTTGAACGGTATTGTTACGGAAGCTGGTATTTGCTTTGGTTTGTATGGTTTGTGCCTGTATTTGTAACGCAATACAAACTAAGCTGGTGAGGATGATGTATTTTTTCATTTTTAAAAATTGAATGATTAACGTAAATAATTTGCCGGATCAACAAGCCCATCACCGTTGTTATCTATGCCCTGAGATTTTACTTTTATTTTTAAATACCCATTGCTGCCACTGGTGCCATAGTGTTTTACAACAGCTACCAATGCATATACGGTTCTGTTTTCCTGTTCTACTTTTACGGCAAATACCTGGCCTTCTAACTTATTACCTACGCTGGTGTAGTAGCCGCTGTAGTTAACTGCATTTTTAACAGCACCGCTTATTTGCTGGTTGTTTTGTATTTTTTCAAACTGAGCCAGCGTAAGTTTTGTTAACGCCACTTCACTTTCGCTCACATCTTTCCATTTGGCAACCCCGTCTGTAGTATGGGCGGTCATATACGTGGCGGTGTTGTTATTGCGTGCAAAAGATGGCGTCATCAGCACATAAGTATTTTGACCATCTGCGGGTGCCACAAAAATTAAGTCCACACTGCCGGGGTTGTCTTCTGCTTCCCCCATACCCAGCACAGTGCCGGTTAACACATCCAGGCAATTGCCATACACCCCATTGTTTTGGTTGCCCCAATTGCCGGTACCATCGCTGTTAATAACAGCATCGTTGGTAATGGGCAAAAATTGCTGTGTGTTGTAGTTTTCATACACACCGTATTGAGGTGGTATTGTGTTAGTGCCGGTATTATTATTGGCAGCAACAGGATAGGAGTTGCCATTATTGTTATTACTGGTTGGGTAACCTGCTGCAGGGTCGGCAGGAATGTTTGTATTGTTGGTGTTGGTAACTACCGGGTTATTATCTGCAACCGGGTAATTGGTATTGTTATTATTTTTTAACCCCCTGGCAGACGATTTGGTTTCTTTTACCAGTTGCTTGGTTTGCCCATATAGCTGCCTTGCCTTTAATAAATAGGGCTGAAACACATCAATAATTGTTCTTGCCTTGTTTACGGTGTTTTCTGCTTTTTGAACAGTGCGTTCAATACGATCATTATTGTTTTGTGCATGGCTGGCAAATGCAGCCAATGAAAACAAACCGCTTAATAATAACTTGTGCATATACTTTTTTTAATGTTATTGTTTGTAATTAAAATACCCTTCTGAAATTTTAAGAGTATCACTGTTATTGCCCATGAGCCAGCCTTCAAAACGGGCTTCTACAGTAGTACTGCTGCATTGCAACAGGGTTACTGTAATAGCATATCCCATCATGCTGCCGTATAGAAAGTTATCCGGCGACAGATTGGCTAATTGCGCCACGCAGTTATCTGCATTTCCGTTTTTTATTATATAAGTGCCGGGTCCGTTTATATTGTAGAGATTAATATTAAATGTCTGCTCGTTTTTATCTTTTGGCCCCTTGCTGCCGGCAATGAGTATTGCTTTATTGTACCCTTTAGGGTGGTAAGCCCCAAATATTTCATTATCGGCTGCCCACAATTGCCCATTTATTTTAAAAAAAAGTTGGTTGTTGCCAGTGGCATTATTTGCAATGTTTGCAGTGGTAGCCGTGTCTGTGTTGTGGCAACTGCTTGTATAGAAAAAAGCAATGGCAACAAATAAAGTGAGTTTCATTGATTGTTTTTTTGATGAGTAATGTGTTGCTGTTGAAGGGTGCGACGCAACCCCTGTTTAATAGTTGTTCTTTGCTGGCTACCCAATGATCCGCTACCAACAGAATGGGTTAATTATTTTCATGCTAATTTTTTATAAAACCAAATCTATAACTGCTGCAGGGTTGTGTAGTTGGCCAATAGACGAACAACGATTTAAATAGACGAACTGCGGAGTTTGATTATATTTGAAGAACCATCAGCGTAAACACATCTTATGAACCGGCAATACCAATGTATAATTGTAGACGATGACGAAATAGACCGGCTTACCACGGTTTCTTATGTTAAGAAGCTGACAGGTATAAATATAACCGGCATTTATAGCTCTGCAGAAGATGCCCTTGCTGCCCTCAACGGGCAATTGCCTGATATTGCTTTTTTGGATATTGATATGCCCGGCATTTCGGGCCTGCAGTTAAGAAAGCAACTGGATAAAATACCTGCCTGTGTTTTTATAACCGCATACCCCGATTACGCCGTAGAAAGTTTTGAACTGGCGGCGCTTGATTTTATTGTAAAACCATTGCAGGCAAACCGCTTTGCTATAACAGCCGATCGAATTTTTAATTACCTGCAGCTTACCCATAAAGCACATTTATTAGAAAGCACTTTAGGGGCCGATACCATTTTTATTAAAGACGGGCACGAACAGGTAAAAATTCCATTGCACGACGTGGTCTATCTGGAGGCGTTAAAAGATTATACCGGTATTGTAACCACACAAAAAAAGTATTGTGTGCTTACGGCGTTGGGCAACCTGTTAAAAGAAAAAGCGTTTCAGCAATTTGTGCGCATACACCGCAGCTATGCGGTGCAAAAACACTACATTACTAAAATTGCAGCGCAGGAAGTGTATGTAAATAATATTAGTTTACCAATAGGCAGAACATATAAAGAGGCCTTGCAACAAATAACAGTATAATGCATATGAATATTTTTTGTAGGGTAACCGGCAGCAGTACTACGTGGCAGCATCGTTGCGTCGCACCAGTTAGCAGCAGCACTTTTTTTAAGCATTTTTTTTGTGGTATGTTTTTGTTGGCACTAACGGCCACCCATTCAGTGAAAGCTCAAAACCGTGGACAGGCTTTTATAGATTCTGTAGAAGCATTAATACCAGCAGCTAAAAATGATACAGCCCGTGTAAGAATGTATAAACTGGTTTCAGAAGAATGTATGCGTAACCTGCCTGAAAAAGCATTACCCTATGCCCGCAAAAGCCTTGTACTGGCCCGGCAAATGGGGTGGGAAAAAGCAATAGCGGCACTTTACCTGAATATGGGTATGATACATGCCAGTAATTTTTCAAATAGTGATTCTGGCATTTACTATTACAAACTCAGCTATGAGCTGTTTGATAAGAACGGGTTAAAACAACCCGCTAATACGGTTCTCAATAATATTGGCGTGCTGTATCAGGATGCCGGCAACTATACAAAGGGTATTGAATATTTTACACTGGTATTAAAAAACGCAGAAGCGTTAAAAGATACCGTTAATATGATTTCAAGTCTGGCAAATATTGCTTTAACACATAACCAGCATTACAATTATGCTAAAAGTGCAGCGGTGTATAAAAAGGCATTAGTGCTATTGCAAAAAAGCGGACATACCAGCAGCCGGGCAAAAGTGCATGCAGGGCTGGCAATGGCTTCTTCTAAAATTAAAGATAGCCTTACAGCGGTCAATAATTATAAACAGGCAATAAACTGGGCCATTAAAACCGGAGATGATGCCACGCAGGGTAGTTGCTATGCAAATATGGCCGAGATGGAAAATGATCTTTTTAAAAAGATTGAATTACGTAAAAAAGCCAGTACGCTGATAGACAAGGTAACACCCGGTAATGTAAGTTCTATCAGCAATTTGTCTGCATTGGGGCAAGCCTATTACACTGTAGTTAAAGAAAACCGGTTGCAGCAAATACCGGCCGGCAGCAAAATACCCAAAACATCTGAAGCGCTGCTGCAACTGGCCCGAAACTGCTATAATAAAGCACTGGCATATAGTATTAAAATAAACCACAAAACCTATGTGGCACAGGTAAACGGTATGATTGCCGATTTAAATGAATACAATAAAGATTATAAAGCCGCCTATAATAATTACCGCGATTATGCAGAGCTGAACGATTCTATTTTTTCGCAGGAAAACAAAAATAAACTGGCGCAGGCAGAAGCTAAGTTTGAAATGGAAAAGAAAAATGCAGAACTGGCTATTAAAGATTTAACTATTGCGAATCAAAACAAACTGCGGGCGGGTTTAATTATTGGTTTATTGTTGCTGGCAATAATTGGAGCGTTACTGTATTGGCAAAGCCATACCCGCAAAAAAACCAACACCACTTTATTGCAATTGAATACAGAGTTGGATGAAGCTAATAAGATAAAAGCAAAATTCTTTGGTATACTCAGTCACGATTTAAGAGCCCCCGTGGCAAACCTGGTTAATTTTTTACACCTGCAAAAAGAAGAACCCGGCTTATTTAATGCCACGCAGGCTGCGGCACACCAGCAAAAAATATCGGATGCAGCCGGTGCCTTATTAGATACCATGGAAGCGATGCTGTTGTGGAGTAAAGGACAAATGGAACAGTTTAAGCCGCAGGTTAAAGCAGTAAGTGCAGAAACTTTGTTTACGCACATAAAAAATTATTTTGCTGCCACACAAAATGTTCAATTTTATTTTGAGGCCCCTGCTGGTTTAACCATTAATACAGATGAGCATTACCTGCAAACCATTATGCATAATCTTACTGCCAATGCGGTAAAGGCAGTGGCACAAACCAATAATGCCAGCATTACCTGGAAAGCCTGGCAGCAAGGAAATCAAACTTATTTATCTGTAACCGACAATGGCCCCGGCATTACCAACCAGCAGGCAACCGCTTTATTTGATGATAAGGCCACTACAGGCACTAAGTTTGGACTGGGGTTGCATATTATAAGAGATCTTGCTAAAGCAATTAACTGTACTATTACTTTGCAACCTGCAAACCAGGGGGCACAGTTTGTATTAGCATTATAAATTGAATTATTTTTTTGTAGCCACACACATCCAGTCCCATGGCTGTGGTTGGGCTAACCATTGCGGTGGTTTATGAAATTCTGTAGTCCAGCTGTAGTTTATTTTTTCTATTTGATTTACTTTAAAACCTTCCAGCATTAGTAATAAATCCAGCTCTTCACGCAGGTAATGTTTGGTGGGCACATTATCAATATCTGTTACACCCTGTTTTATATTTTGCGCCAATGCTTTGGCTTTAGCGGCAGATTTTATTATGTCTTTTTTATCTCCATCCACATTCCAGCGGTTGGCAATAATGTTGGCAAAAAGTTTAGATTCTAAAGAAGGCACTACCAGAATAAGATGTCCGCCTTTAACCAAACAGCGGTTTAATGCTTTAAAAAAATGAATACGCTTTTTAAGATTATCAGTTAAAATAGCATTAATGCAAACCGCCACATGGCAGGGTGTAACCGTACTGTTGGCAACGCTCATATCTTTACGCTGGTAAACAACATTGGTGTACGCATTGCATTTTTCTTTGGCAATAGCAAGGTTAATGGCAGAAATATCTGTAGCAATTACTTTTTTAAATGCAGTGGCAAGCAGGGGCACCCATTTGCCAACAGCGCAACCAATATCAGAAACGGTTTTCTTTTTAGAAGCCACCTGTTCAATAGCCGCCACAATTTTTCCGCTGGTATCATTCTTCAGTACATCAAAAATTTCTTCGTTGTAGTTGGGGGCAATGCGTTCCCAATAATTTCTATCCATGAAAAAAATAGGTTAGTAGTGTTTAAAGGTAGTTTTTTTGTGGTAACCGGCAGCGGTTGGCAATTGGGCATCGTTGCGTCGCACTCTTCAGCTGAAGAATACAACGCAACGGTAAATTCAGGATAAACCGCCTCACTTGTTTCATTTGTAACAAAAAGTTGAAACGAGCGTGGCAACAATGCTAAACCGGAGTTACCATGCTGGTTACATAACCTGCCAGCATCTCAAACAAGCGTTAGGAGAAATTGAAGTATTTTAGCAGCTTAAACAAACACAATACTTGAAATTATGTTTCCATCTGTAAATCCTGCAGGTACCAAAGCATGGAGTTTATTGCAACAGCATGCCGGGGCAATGAAGAGTACAACAATTAAAAATTTATTTGCAGCAGACGCAGAGCGTTTTAATAAATACACCGTTTCTTTTGAAGATATATTGTTTGATTATTCTAAAAACAGATTGACCGATGAAACGCTGCAATTACTGCTGCAGTTGTATAATGAGTGTGAAGTGCCGGCTGCCAGTAAAGCTATGTTTACCGGTGAAAAAATAAATGAAACAGAAGGGCGCAGTGTGTTGCATGTGGCGCTGCGGGATTTTTCTGGCCGTACTGTGCTGGTAGAGGGTGAAGATGTGATGCCTGCCGTAAAAAAAGTGCAACAGCAAATGCAGGCTTTTTGCAACCAGGTGCACAGCGGCAACTGGAAGGGATACACCGGTAAACCTATAAAATACATTGTAAATATTGGTATTGGCGGCAGCGATTTAGGTCCGGTAATGGTAACCGAAGCCTTAAAACCGTATTGGGTACCAGGTGTGCAAACCTATTTTGTATCGAATGTTGATGGAACACATATTGCAGAAACATTAAAAAAAGTAAATGCAGAAGAAACCTTGTTTTTGGTTGCTTCAAAAACATTTACCACACAAGAAACCATGACCAATGCACACAGTGCCCGTGCGTGGTTTTTAGCTACTGCAAAAGATGAAGCATATATTGCCAAACATTTTGTGGCCCTGTCTACCAACGAAAAAGCAGTTACCCAGTTTGGTATAGATAAGGCCAATATGTTTGAATTTTGGGATTGGGTAGGTGGCCGTTACTCTTTATGGAGTGCCATTGGTTTATCGGTGGCATTAACCATTGGCTATAATAATTTTGAACAGCTGTTAAAAGGGGCACACGCAGCCGATAAACATTTTGCCCATGAGCCTGCCGCCCGCAATATACCGGTGCTGATGGCTTTAATTGGTTTGTGGTACACTAATTTTTTTAATGCACAGAGTGAAGTGATCTTACCGTATGATCAGTACCTGCATCGGTTCGCTGCTTATTTTCAGCAGGGTAATATGGAAAGCAACGGAAAGTATGTGGATAGAAACGGTAAGCCTGTTACCTATGCCACCGGTCCGGTAATTTGGGGCGAGCCGGGTACCAATGGCCAGCATGCTTTTTACCAGTTAATACACCAGGGCACTTTATTAATACCGGCCGATTTTATTGCGCCTGCTGTCAGTCATAATCCGCTAAGCGATCATCACGCAAAACTGCTGAGTAACTTTTTTGCGCAGACAGAAGCATTGATGAATGGAAAAACATTTGAAGAAGCTACAACCGAATTGGAAAAAGCCGGAATGAATGCGGCACAGATTGCAACACTGGCGCCACATAAAGTGTTTGAAGGCAACCGCCCCACCAATTCAATTTTAGTAAAGCAAATAACTCCGTATACACTGGGGCAGCTGATTGCTTTGTATGAACATAAAATTTTTGTGCAGGGCGTTATCTGGAATATTTACAGCTTTGACCAATGGGGCGTTGAGTTGGGTAAACAACTTGCCAATAAAATTTTGCCCGAACTGCAAAGTGACGCCAGTATTACGTCTCACGACAGTTCTACCAACGGATTGATTAATGAATATAAAAGGATGAGGGGGTAACCAACTGCTGTTTTTCATAGCAACATCTTTCCCTCTTAAGAGGCGTACGCTTCAACAATGGTACAAGGTATAGGGCTTAGGGTATGAGGCCTTATGGCTTGTGCCTTTTTTGCTTATATCCTTTCGTATGCACAAGTGTGCGACGCAACCATTGCCGGGCTTTGTACAATTGCCTGTTACCAAATTATAAATACCTGCACTAAATGAAGATTTGATTTCTGCAAGCGGCTAAAAAAATTTAATTTACAGGCTGTCCATAAAATGTTTAACCAATATCAGATGAAGCGGAGCCTGGCTTTCATCATACAACTGCTTTTGATAGTAGCGCTGCAGCATGTGGCGGCGCTTGCCGTGGCGCAACCTGTGGCTGCCTTTAGTGCAGATACTACCAAGGGTTGCGCTCCCACACTCATCCGCTTCAGAGATGAAAGTACGGGCAACCCCACTTCATGGCGATGGGATTTGGGCAATGGCACTATTTCGTTTGTTAAAAACCCTGCTGCTACTTATTTAGACCCCGGCACCTACACGGTAAAACTGGTAGCTACCAATGCCAGC
>JANRMC010000149.1:0-4093 GCA_033761915.1 Flavihumibacter sp. | reverse complement strand
CCCTGGGCGGTTACTTCTCCGTCAGAAAATAATAAATACGACCAGGGCGTAATTACTGCCATGCACTTTATTGACAAAGAAGAAATTACCCGTGACTTTGTATCGCAGTATTATTCTGCTGACGAACCCTTTTATAAAAATCTTTTTGAAACAGCTGTTACCCGCCCGGTGAGTGCTATTATACAAAAAGCAAAAATGCATTTGTTGATTGTGGCTAATACAGAGGATGCCGACATTGGTGTAACCTGCGAGCTGGATAAAAAAAATACATTGAAGCTTTTTAAAGAATTATGCAGCCCGGAAATGCTGAACATTGGTTTAGAAACCACCGTGATTGATGGCGATAATTTTGGCAAGCAAAAAGTAGACGCTGCTTTGGCGGCATTAAACCCGGCACCGCAGGATATAGTAATATTTTATTACTCCGGCCATGGGTTTAACTGGAACAAAGAAACCCGTCAGTTTCCGTATTTGGATTTAAGAGATAAAATGTCTCAGCAGTTAACAGCCGCTTATACCATGAACGTGGAAGATATTTACAGCCAGTTATTAAAAAAAGGCGCCCGCATGAACCTGGTGCTGAGCGATTGCTGCAATGCAGATCCTTCTCAGAACACCGTGCTGGTGAGTGGTGGCGCTTCTCAACGTACCACCTCTTTGGGTTGGGTACCACAAAAATGCCGCGATTTGTTTATGAGCGAAAAGCCGGTGAATTTATTAATGACGGCTGCTTCAAAGGGAGAATTATCGGCCGGCACCCGAGAAAACGGAGGTATTTTTACATATATGTTCCGGGAAACATTGGGCAAGTTTATGGGGCCTTATGAAACCGTAACTTCATGGGCTGCCATAGTAGACAATGCTGCCAAAAGAACCGTAAAGAAAGCAGATGGCACTGATTGCCGCCAGCCCGATGATAGTTATAAACCCTGCAAGCAACAACCCAAAGTAGTGCTGGCAAACCGGTAATGATTTTTTTATTACTTACTAAACAGTGTATTGAAGTATTGTACCAGCCACTTATCTTTAGCAAAATTATAAAAATGAAAAAAATTGTATTTGGGTTATTGGTAGTAGTTGCAATCAGCTGGCAGGTAAAACAAAGCACATCGTTAAGCAATACTAAATGGTCGGGCAGTATGAATGTGCCAGACCCCATGGGCGTAACGCTTGAATTTAAAAAAGACACATTTACTGTTTTTATAGGAGAAGAAATAGTTGAAGCTATGAGCTATAAAGTAAAAGGCGATACGCTGAGTATTACCAAACTTTTTGGCAGCAGCCCCTGCAGTGAAGGAGAAGGCAAATACAAGTATACTATAAAAGAAGATTTATTAACCATTACTTCTATTGAAGATGCTTGCGAGCCAAGAGCCGCTGCTTTTTCTCCGGCCGGGTATAGGAAAGAAAAATAATTCATAGCTGCTTAAACAAATAGTAGCCAGACAGTAGGTAAGAAGATAAGGGACAATTCCTCTCTTATTTTCTTACCTTTTTTGTTATTGGCATAATTTAAATTGAAGCAGTTGTTTTAGAACCTTTAATATGGTTAATAATAATGGTTGCATGCTCTCTTGAGTTTTCTATAAACAACCGGTGTGTATTCATGCCGCCGCAAATAACTCCTGCTAAATAAATACCCGGCACATTGGTTTCATGCGTGGCTTCATCATAAGCCGGTTTCCGCATAGCATCGTCAGACAACTCAATACCTAGGGCTTCTAAAAAATTAAGATTGGGTTGGTAACCGGTAGCTGCAATTACCCAATCGTTTTCAATACTTACAATGCCTTCAGGTGTATTAATTACCAGTTCATGCGGTTTAATTTGTTGCACCGTACTGTTGTAATAGGCCCTAACAGATCCTTCGCCAATGCGGTTAATAATATCGGGCCGCACCCAGTACTTCACCCGTTCTCCAATTTCTGGTTCTCTTATAATCATAGTAACCTGTGCTCCTTTGCGCCAGGTTTCCAGCGCCGCATCCACTGCAGAATTATTGGCGCCAATAACAGCCACTTTCTGAAACGCATAAAAATGCGGGTCTTTATAATAATGAGTAACCTTGGGCAAATCTTCTCCCGGCACGTTTAACAGGTAGGGTATATCATAAAAGCCAGATGCAATAATTATATGCTTACAGCTATAAACCTGTTTAATGCTTTCTACAGTAAAACCATTTTCTTTTTTTGTAATCTGCTTTACTTCTTCAAATAAATGAAGTTTCAGTTGGTAAGTCAGCGCCACGCGGCGGTAATATTCCAATGCCTCTCCGCGGGTGGGCTTGGGGTTATTGCTAACAAACGGAATGCCTCCAATTTCCAAACGTTCAGAAGTAGAAAAAAAAGTCATGTTAGCGGGGTAGTGGTATAAAGAATTTACCAGACAGCCTTTTTCTACAATCACATAATCAATACCGGCTTTTTGTGCTTCTATGGCACAGGCCAGGCCAATGGGGCCGCCCCCAATAATTACTAAGGAAACAGTAGTTGCTTGCATATTTGTAAAGATAAACTGCCTCTGTGTAAACACATATATTTTGTTACCGGCAGCAGTACTTTGGGCAACAGCGTTGCGGCGCTCCGTTCAGCCATAGTGCTAATGGCAGCAGCACATTTATTTTATTACAATACTTTATTTTTATACCATGAGTGTTGCCAAACAAATAGCCCATAAAAACAGGTTGAAACAATTTTGCCAATCTTTAATGGAAGAACGTATTGCGGCCGCCAAAGAGGCCATGGCCGCAGCGCAGGAAGCTGCTAACGCAGCAGAAAAAAGCTCTGCCGGAGATAAGTATGAAACGGCCCGTGCCATGGGGCATTTAGAAAAAGATATGCATGCCAAACAATTAGCCAGTTATATAAAAGAGCTGAGTGCCTTAAGCGCAGCACCCACCGGTGCCGTGCATACCACCATACAAAATGGTGTATTTATTAAAACCAACCAGAATAATTTTTTTATTGCTGCCGGTTTGGGCAAACAATTAATAGATGGGGTAGCGGTTTATTTTCTTTCTGCTGCGGCACCATTGGCTTTGCAGTTGCAAGGCAAAACAACAGGTCATCGTTTTCTGTTTAATAAAGAGTGGTTGGTGGTAGAAGAAGTGTATTAATAATCAACCAATGTTACCGGTACAATCCGGTAACATTGGTGCATTTTATTATGGCATACTGTATTGTTTAAAAAAAGCCCAATCAACCCTGGCCGCTTCCATCCAGTGATTCTCTCCATTAGGGTATGCATGGCGCAAGCCTTTAATCATTGCATACTTAAGCACATTAGTGGTACCCGATAGTGGCTGATAGGTGGCGTAAACCACTGAGTTTGTATCGCCACTGATGGTAAAATTTGGATTAAGACCAAAGCTGGTAATATGTGTGTGCGCCTTTGTATAAAAAGAGCCGTTTTTAAAACTTAATCCCGGTGTGCTGATCAGGTAGCCTAATTGGTTCATGGGTATGGCCGGCCCTGTATTGCCCGGACCATAATCTTCGTTGCCAATCTGGTAAAGAATGGGTAATTTTCTTTTGGGTATATAAGTGGTGTCTATATAAAAAGAACCGGCACTTTCCACCACAGCCGCCAATTTATCACTCAGTTCAATAGCGCATTTAGCAGCCATTTGCCCACCATTTGAAAAACCACAGAGATAAATTCGTTTACTATCAATTTTAAAACGGGTCTCCAGTTCGCTAATAATAGTGCGTAAAAATTTTATATCATCTTTAGGCGTTTGCCCCGCACAAAATGTCCATTCAGCATCCGGGGGGGTATTCCATTTGGTGGTATTCTTTTGCTCTCCCTGGTCTATAATACAATATCGCCCCGATGATGGGAATACTGTTAGAATATTCTCGTCTTCGCCCACCTCTCTCCAGCCAGACCTGTTATAAAAATCTTCACCATTGCCACTTGTTCCGTGCAGCATAAAAACCACGGGCACATTGGTGCTTCCATTGTATGATGCGGGCACATGTACATAGTATTCCCGGCTGCTTCCATCTACTGTAGTGGTAAACCTGTTTTTACCAACAACAAAATTAGCAGGTGTGGTGCCAGTGCCGGTACCGGTACTGTTGTCTTTCTGGCA
>JANRMC010000148.1:0-10440 GCA_033761915.1 Flavihumibacter sp. | reverse complement strand
AGCTGAAAAAACAACATACACCATGGTTGCGTCGCACACTTCAGGTGAAGTGTGCGACGCAACAACTGCTGCACAAAGAACTACAGCCGGCTAACTAATCTTTTAATTTTTCCAGATAGCACCCACACCGGCTTCCCACAATTGTTTATTGAGGCTTTGTAGTTGCTCATTTATTTGTTTTGCTTTTTGTTGTAATGGCAACCACTCTGCATCCAGTTCTTTCATCCGGTTAATGGAAGACTGATTCACACGGGGTATATCACTCTCCGTCTGATTCATCATAAACATATAATTGGCCGTAAACTTATTCGGAAAATTTTCTACATCATCATAGGCTTTTGATTTACGTTGTATCATTTGCTCATCCCACCCCTGCATTTCTTTCAGTAATGCTTGTGCTGTACCAAGCAATCCGCTGTATTGGGTTTCTTTGGGCAGCTTGCTTATTAAACTGCTAAGTTGTTGTTGCTTGTTGTATAAACTGTTTACCAGTGTGTGCATGGTTTTAACATTAGCCTCCATAGTAGTCATTAGTGCATCATACTCTTTATACGTAGCCGCATCGGTTGCATACAATGGATTAGCCAATACCACGCCAGTGGTATTGATAGTTTTGTTATTTACAGCAATACTGATGGTATAGTTGCCCGGTATGGCTTTATGCCCGCTATAACTGCTTTCTATATACACACCGGGTACGCCGGGTAATGTGGCGTGGCGCAGGTTCCAAACAAAACGATTAAGGCCTTTGCCTTTGGGCAATACAGGCTCAGATCCCGGACCTCCATCATATCGCTGGTAAGTACTATCGGGTTTTGAAGATAGCGTACGGATGGTTTGTCCGTTGGCATCTTTAACAGTCATGGTAATAACAGCATCATTATTTAATGCCGGTAGCGAGTAATAAATTACCATGCCCGTAGCCGGATTTACGCCGCGGTATTTATTTGTGCCATCAAAACCATCGTCGCTTTCATCCAGCTCGCTGTAGGCATTTACCAGATACACAGGTGTAGGCTGATAAAGGGTAAAAGAATCTGCAGCCGGTTTGTATTGGCGTAATAGCGATACATCGTCCAGTATCCAGAAAGAGCGGCCGGAAGTAGCTGCTATTAAATTATCCTGATGAATTTTTAAATCGGTAATGGGTGTAAGGGGCAAATTCAATTGAAAAGGCTGCCAGTCTTTACCGCCGTTCCATGAAATATAGACCCCGGTTTCTGTGCCAGCAAACAGCAAATCTTTACGCACCGCATCTTCACGCACCACACGGGTAAACGCCCCTTGAGGTATACCGCTGTTAATACGTATCCATGTTTTGCCATAATCGGTGGTTTTATAGAGTGCCGGCGTATGATCGTTAAACTTATATCGTGTAGTGGCAATATAAGCAGTTGCTTTATCGTGCGGAGAAACTTCAATGGCATTAATCAAACATTCAGTCAGTCCTTTGGGTGTTATGTTTTCCCAATGCGCACCGCCGTCTTTTGTAACATATACCAATCCATCATCGCTGCCGGTGTAAATAACCCCTTTTTCGTGGGGTGATTCTATAACGTAACTAAGGGTTCCATAATTTTCTGCACCAACCGCTTCATTGGTATAAGGGCCACCACCCTTGCCTTGCTTTTCTTTCTCGTTACGTGTCAGGTCCGGCGATACTTCTTTCCATGTTTTACCCATATCGCTGGTGCGCAGCAATAATTGTGCACCGTGATAATAAGTGTTGGGCTCGTGCTTACTCCAAATGATGGGTGCATTCCAGTTAAAGCGGTACTTCATGTCTTTAGCATCTCGTGCCAGGTATTGTATGGGGGCCGCCATAATATTAGTGCCGGCATTTGCTTTGGTATCCAGCACTTCAATAGTACCTAAATAACTTCCCCCTAATACATACCGCGGATCATCGGGGTTAAATGCAAGAAATGCACTTTCGCCCCCGGCACTGGCCCGCCAGCTATTGGTGGTAATTCCACCGCTGCCAAATTCTCTGCTGGCAATAGATACAGAAGTATTGTCTTGCTGGCCGCCATAAATACGATACGGAAACTGGTTGTCTGTATTAATACGATAAAATTGAGCGGTAGGCATATTGCGCTGGCTGCTCCATGTTCTGGCATAATTAAAACTAATGCCCACACCGCCATCATCTGCAATGGCTACGTTTTTACTGTTGGCCGGGTTAATCCATAAATCATGATGGTCTCCGTGTGGTGTATTCAGGTACTGCCAGGTGCGGCCACCATCTTCTGAACGCAATGCAGGAGCACTTAAAACGTAAACAGTGTTTTCGTTTTGCGGGTCGGTAAACAATTCTATATAATACCAGGCTCTTTGCACTAGTCGATGATCGTTGGTTACCTGGCTCCAGCTTTTACCCCCATTGTTAGATACAAATAAGCCGCCCTGTTCTTTATCTGAATCGCTTTCAATTAAAGCATATACTTTATCGCTGTTAGAGCGACAAACAGCAATGGCCATTTTGCCCAATTCTTTGGGTAAGCCTTCCTGTATTTTATCCCAATGCTCGCCCCCATCAACAGATTTATATAAGCCACTACCATTGCCACCACTGATAACTTTCCACGGCAAACGCCCATGCTCCCACAAAGCAGCATATAGAATGCGTGGGTTATTCATATCCATGCTCAGTTCAACAGCACCGGTTTTATCATCTGTAAATAAAACCTGTTTCCAGGTGGTGCCGCCATCTGTGCTTTTGTAAATACCCCGTTGTGAAGAAGCGCTGTACAAGGCACCCTGTGCCGCCACATAAACAATATCCGGGTTTCTGGGGTGTACAGCAATGCGGGATATGTGTTGCGTCAGATCTAACCCCATCTTCTTCCAAGTTTTACCAGCATCCGTAGATTTGTATACGCCATCTCCGTGGTGTGTCATAACACCTCTTACGGCATGCTCGCCCATGCCCACATACACCACGTTGGCATCACTCTCTGCAACAGCTACGGCACCCACACTACCTGTTTTAAAAAAGCCATCGGATATATTACTCCAGGTAATACCCATGTCGGTGGTCTTCCACAAACCACCACCGGTGGTGCCCATATAGTAGGTATTAATATCGCCCACCACACCACTCACACAAACAGAGCGGCCGCCTCTGAAGGGTCCGATGCTTCGCCATTTAAGGGGTTTAAATAACTGGTTATAGTCTGGTGTTGCTTCTTTAACTGCAGCGGGTTGCGCCAATACTGTACTGCTTAAGAGCAGTAAAAAAATAATGCCTTTGTAATGCATGCAAGGGGTTTTAGATTGGAAATATAAATCTTATTTACACATATTTTTTCCTGCTTTATACACAGGCTAAGCCTTAAATTAGCGGGCAAGAAATAAAAACTATGGCACAGCAAAAACGCAGCGGTTATATAAGTTGGGATGAATATTTTATGGGGGTGGCACTTTTATCTGCCCGGCGCAGCAAAGACCCCAACACGCAGGTGGGTGCCTGCATTGTAAACGATAAAAATAAAATTGTGGGTGCCGGTTACAATGGTTTGCCTATTGGCTGCAGTGATGATGAATTTCCGTGGGATAAACAAGGCGATTTCTTAAACACCAAATATCCTTTTGTATGCCATGCCGAACTGAATGCCATACTGAATAATATTGGCATGGATTTAAAAGGCTGTAAAATTTATACAGCTCTTTTCCCCTGCAACGAATGCACCAAAGCCATTATACAATCTGGCATTAGTGAAGTTATTTTTTTATCAGACAAGTATGCACACTCTGATGCGGCCCTTGCTTCTAAGCGCATGCTGGAAACTGCGGGGGTACGCTACCGCAAAGTAACGGCGGGTATTGAGGAATTGGTATTATCTTATAAAGAAGAAGATGTTTGATACCGGCATAGGTGTTTCATAGCAGCACCCTTGCGTCGCACCTGTTAACAGTAACGCTATGTGCAACCAAAGCCTGCCCAACACAACATTGCAAGCAGCAATATACATTCGTTGTACGGGGTTTAATAGTTAACGCTTAGTAATTACTTTAGTTTTCTATTGAAATCATCTATTAAACCATTAATTCTAAAATAATTCAGACAAATTATTAGTTATCTGATTATAGTAACTATGCTTTAACACCAATATTCTTCTTGCTGTTTTCGGGTGGTTTAAATGTTGAACACACCAGACTAATGCCGGTAATAGTTTGTGTACGAAAGTAGGTTGCCACAATTTTTGAAACCTGAAAACACTTTTTTATGTTCTCTTATTTGTATTTAATTATTATCGGTTCTTCTTCTTTATTTGTTTGGTTTATTTTATCGTTTTTAGAAAATAAATCGGGCGCCAGCTTAGAATATAAAAACTCAGTAAAAATTAATAACAAGCCCCGCAGAGAAATAATTCTGCTTAAAATTTACAAATACTCCCCCAACCAGATTGCGGCAGTTATAGAAGAAGTTGGAAAAAAGCTTACCGACAATACGGTTGAAGAGATTTTGTATGCACTTAACAGAAAATATGGCGAATGGAACAATGTGCCTCTGGAAACAAATAAAAATTAGAAAGTATAAACCTCTTTATTGAAGATTTGAAATTTCTTATTTGAAATCACAAATCAAAAAAGATCGAAAGTTGAACTGTGCCCCGATAGCTGTACAGACACCTATTTGGGGTTTGCAACGAGCAGGAATACTTAACCGGAGTTACTATGGCCGGTTACAAAATAAAAAAGGGCCTTTGCAGAAAGGCCCTTTGCAGTTGGTATTGGTTCTTCTATTGTTTTACAAACCTTAGGGGTGCTGTCAATCCTGCATTTTCAACGGCAAGAAAGTAAACACCATTTTTGAGGTTGCTGACAATAATGGTTTGACGGTTACTTTGTATAATAAAACTTTGAACCAGTTGCCCGGTTTGTGTAAACAGTTTAGCTGTTTTACCTAAAAGATTTTGTCCGCCGGTGGTTTGTAGCACCAGTGAATTTACAGCCGGGTTGGGGTAAAGACTAACCTGCATGGGTGCTTCTTGGGGCAAAGGTACCGGTGCTGGTAATGGTAACGCTGTTATGGCTGTGGAGTATAATAACTGGTGACGCGGGCCACCTGCTTCAAACTGATTGCGCATGCGCTGGCGCTGGCCAAACGTAAACATATACATACAGGCATCATCTGTAAAATCCATAAAGTTCATATACATATCGCCATGTGCTGTGCTGCCGCAAGTTTTCTTTTCTCCACTGGGGCAACCGCGGTTGGCCATTTGCTGTTGCGGGGTATCATCCACATAATCATCGCCACAGTAGGTATCTCCCCAAATATGGCGCAGGTTTAACCAATGGCCTATTTCATGCACTAATGTTCTTCCTTTATTGGTGCCGGTACCAATACCAAAAACGCCGGTATTTATTACCACGCCATCTATTTCTTTAGCACAACCAGGTATACTTGAGTAGCCTAATAAACCACTAACGGTATTACAAACCCAGATGTTTAAATATTTATCACTGTCCCACGCATCATCTCCGCCTTTGCTGCTGTTTTTAACTCTGTCGTCGTATAAAAAATTTTGAATGCCGGTGTATTTACGCACAATGCCCGAAGTGGCAAAACCTTTAGGGTCTACTTTAGCCAGTTGAAATTTAATACCCACATTAGCTACAAACGGGCGAAAGTAAATGGGCAGACGGGCCATATCGGGTGTGCTGGCTTCAAAATCTTTATTTAAAGATTCTAATTGTGCCAGTATGCGTTCTTCAGATATGTTTTGAGCATTGTTATTATATAAAACATGCACCACCACAGGTATGGTAATAATATCAGGCACCGGAAGCGGGGCTGCATTGCTGCCATTGCCGGCAATTATATTAGTCTGTGCGTTGCGGGTAAATTGTTCAATTTTATTGTAAACATCTGCTAACTGGGGGTTAGCTGATAATTGCAGTTGTTGATACTCCTGGTAGCGGCAATTGTTTTGCGCCCAACCCATATAAGCAAGCAATAAAGCCAGTGAAGCCAATAAAAATCGTTTCATTGTATTTCCTTTTTGTGACCGGCGTTTCAGCGATTGGTGGTAAGCTGGCTTTCAAATTGTACGGAGGCATTGGAAATTGAAAAAAGGAGTGGATTATAGTTTATAACTGTTACATACAGCTATAAGCCGGGCATGCAAAGGATTTGGAGTTTTAAAGCCTTTGGTACGGAATACGATGAACAACGATTGGAAAATAATAGGAATTGGCGTTTACAAACGCTTAAAGGGTATCTTAAAAATTACAATGAAAAACCTCTCCGGGAAAAGCCTTTTCAGGCGTATTGTGGTGTTGTGTAGAAAGGTGTTTCAGTGATAAGCAGTGTGAAATAACATATTTTAATCTGTATTTCAAAATTGTAACGAAATTTTTTATCAGTGTTTCCCGTTGAACAAACTGATACCTATACATTTGCACTTGTAATATGCTCAGTATGAAGAAATTTTTTGGCTTATTGGCAATAGCAACCACCTTGTTGGCTTGTAATAATAATAACTCCGATCAACCAATTGATAACAATAATACCAACCCGGCTGCGCCATTAATTAATTACACCGTTATAAAAGAGCACCCCCACGATACCAGCTTTTTTACCGAAGGGCTGGAGTTTTATAAAGGCCAGTTGTTTGAAAGCAGTGGCGGTAATAATGATGGCACCAACCACCCCTCTGCATTTGGAGTGGTGGATAGAGTTACCGGTAAAGTAGCCATCAAAGCCTCGCTGGACAGGGCTAAATACTTTGGAGAAGGCATTACCGTTTTTAATAATAAAATATACCAGCTAACCTGGACGGGTGAAAAAGGTTTTGTGTATGATGCCAGCAGTTTTAAACTGCTTAAAGAATTTTCTTATAAAGGTCAGGGCTGGGGTTTAACACACGATAGCAGCCGTTTATTAATGAGCGATGGCAGCAGTAACATAAAATTCTTAGACCCCGAAACCTTGCAGGTATTAAATATTATGGGAGTCTCTGATAACAATGGCCCCGTAGGTAACTTAAATGAACTGGCTTTAGCAGGCGGCCACCTGTATGCCAATCAATGGCAGAGCAACTTAATTTACAAAATAGAAATGCCTTCCGGTAAAGTGGTGGGACGTATTGATTTGGATAACCTGGCCCGCCAGGCGCAACAACGTTTTAGTGGCGCTAATGAGTTAAATGGTATTGCCTATAATGAAGAAACAGGATCGTTCCTCATTACCGGTAAAAACTGGCCTGTTTTTTTTGAGCTGAAATTGAATTAAGCTTTCTTACGGATAATATAAATAACAGAACTGCATCGTTCATTATTGAACAACGTTTTTATATTAGATACCAACCCGGTAAACAATGCCTTTATTAAGCCGGGCTTATTATTTTGGTATTGTTCACTCAGCATGGCTATATAAAAACTATCAAACCACATGGGCTTAACCGCTTTTACCTCCATACCAAACAACTGCACCAATTGCCTAACAGATGCAGGAGAAAAATGATACAGGTGACGGGGAACATCGTATGCCGCCCAATATTCTTTATACACTTCAGCATCGTGGCTGGTGTAATTAGGCACCGCAATAAATAATACACCTGCCGGTTTTAACACCTGCGACAGCTGTTGCAGGTATGCTTTTAAATCGTGCACATGTTCTAATACATGCCACAGCGTAATTGCATCATAGGTATTGGCAGGCAAGTGATATAAAGCTGGCGCCGCATCCAGGGTTATTCCATGTAAATCCATGGCACGTTTACGGGTGGCCGCATCGGGCTCTAAACCTTTTACCTGCCAGCCGGCCTGTTGCATACTAGCAGCAAATGCACCGGTACCAGCACCCACATCTAACAAAACTCCGGTTATAAGTCCGGTTTGTTTTTTAATAAGCTTACATTTTTGTTGCAGCGTTATTTTTCTAACCCGGTGATAGAGCTGGTTTATAAAACCCTCTTTTGTATCGGTATGCGATACATAATTTTCTGACTGGTAATAGGCCCCCACCGCATCTGCAGCCGGGGCGTTTTGTGTAAAGCGTAAACTGCAGGAAGCACAATGCCAAATTTCAAATACCTGTTTTGAAACGGTATAATCTTTTGCCGCTAATACGTTCTGGCAATTAGCCGCACCACAAGCCGGGCAATAGGTATATGTAATAGTTGCAGACAAATAAAATACTTTTTGTGAGGCGCAAAAATAAGGGTTAAACCGTGTAATTACTATTGTGCGGTGGTGTTGGTAACAATGGTTACTGCTTTTTGAGTATTGCCGCCACTGCCCCATTTAAATCCGTCGCCATAAAAATGAAAGAAAAGTATAATAAGGCCAATGGCCCCCAATATTAAAGCATAAATCCACCACTGTTCTCTTTCCACATAGGTATGTTCACTTAACAACTCCGTCATTTCTTCGTTGGTCTTTTCTGTATCACCAACCCGTATAGAGTGTTTAGCATCGTGCCGAATTACCCTTTCTGCAGCAACAGGGGCGTATAACACATAATCATCTTTCAGTACTTCAAATACCACTTCCCCGTTATCGTCTTTTTTAAAAACTCCCACGCCATCCCACAGTGCCTGATTTTTGGTGCGTATGGTATTGCGCAATTCATAAGCAAAATCATTGTACTCCTTTATGGCTTCAAAGTCTTCTATATTTTTTTGCGCAGAGAGGTATTGAAAAAAATCACGGTCAGGAGAATCGAAATATTTATTAAACCGGTATTTCAGTTGCGGGGGCAGCAGCCGTTTATTAGCAAAATCTGTTGCGGCGGGCACATGCTCTGCCACCAGGCTGCCCAGCCCGGGAATACTAATGCTTTTATGTTGTACCAGGTATCGGTTCAAAACCTCATACATAAACAACCCGTTTTATGCCTGCAAAGAAAGGGATTTAAAAAGCGCTGCAAAAAATTAATATTCACATTAATAATGCAGTGATAAAATACCAGCCGTTTCGCTCCGGTCAGCACCCTTGCGTCGCAATCCTTTCAACGGCAGTACCAGTTTCAGCAAATGAAAAAAAACGTTCTTATTACCACCCACTCATCATAAATAACATTCTTCTTTTATCCGGCGGGGTTAATATTGAAATAACAGCCAACCGGCAATTGTGGTACTCATATTGCATACAACAGTTACCCCCTTGCCCACCCTTTTTTCAAAGCAGCTACCTATTGTTTAACCATTAAAAACAACAGCGTATGATTACTGTAATAATACCCGCATTAAACGAAGAAAAAACAGTGGCCTGGGTGGTAAACCTTGCCAAATCATCTGCCAACGTTTCAGAGGTTATTGTAGTGGATGATAAATCGATGGACGATACCGTAAACCAAGCCCGGCAGGCAGGTGCCACTGTAATTACCAGTACCAAACTGGGCAAGGGGGCTTCTATGAAAGATGGTCTTTTATATGCCCGAAACGAATACCTGGTGTTTTTAGATGCCGATATTACCACCTACCCGCAGGATATAGTAACCCTGTTAACAGCTCCGTTATTAGAACAAAAGGCCGACTTTGTAAAAGCTTATTTCTCCCGCCAGGCGGGCCGTGTAACCGAACTGGTGGCAAAACCATTGCTGTCTATTTTGTATCCCGATTTTCCGCAGTTTGTGCAACCCCTTAGCGGTATGATTGCCGGCAAAAAATCTTTTTTAGAAAAAATAGATTTTGAAGAAGGATATGGCGTTGACCTGGGTATATTAATAGACATGCACCAGATGGGTGCCCAAATACAGGAAGTAAACATTGGGCATATAGAAAATAAAATGCAGGCGCTGGAGCAATTGGGCAAAATGTCGAGAGAAGTGGCGGGTGTTATTTTAAAGAAAAGCCGCAACAAGCAAGCAAATAATTTTGAGACACTGGAATACATACAGGTCATCCGGGAACAGATGGAATTTGCCATTCGGGAAAAATCTACTTCTTTAAAAAAAGTAGCCATTATTGATATGGACAATACATTGCTGCGTGGCAGTTTTATAAACGCCGCAGCTGAAAATTTTGGCTTTAAAAAAGAACTGATAGATATTGTTACCTCTCAAACCAATTCTTTTATAAGAACCAAACAAATTGCTGCGCAACTGAAAGGAAACTGCATCAGCAAATTATTACAGGTGGCCGATGCCATACCAATTACCCCCGGCCTTGAGGAACTGATTGCTGCATTAAAAGAAAGAGGATTTATTATTGGTATTATTTCTGACAGTTATGATTGCATTACCAACCATTATAAAAACAAATACCAGCTGGATTTTACATTGGCCAACGAACTGGAATTTTCTAAAAGTGTGGTAACGGGCGAAGTAAAAATTCCGTCTTTCTTTTTGCCGCACAATGGCAGCATTTGCCAGCACGAATACTGTAAAAGCAACGCCCTGGTGCATATTTGCAGCCACTACAATATTCCTATTGCTGATACTATTACCATTGGCGATGGCGAGAACGATATTTGTATGGTAAAAAA
>JANRMC010000147.1:0-14394 GCA_033761915.1 Flavihumibacter sp. | reverse complement strand
GAAATGCCGGTAACATAAAAAAGGCAGGTGCTTGCACCTGCCTTTACGGATTAGGGGTTTTGGTTCTTATAGTGTGGCAGGCCGAAATATTTTTACCACACCATCATTTTCGCTGCTTACTATAAGCAACGATTTTTTTATTGGGCTATTGATTGCTGGTATAAACAATACACCTTCTGGTGCATCGCCTGTTTTAATTAATTGCAGAAAAGTGGGGGCTGTGGCATTGGTAATATCATACACCGCTACTGCATCTGTACGCTCTAAGCCCACAAATAAAACGGTTTTATTGCCTACTTTACCAATGGTAATACCTTCCGGCTCGGTGCCTTTATCATCGCTGCGGTTATCATCATAAACGCCGGCGGTAATGCAACGGGCATCCAAATCGTTTTTACTGTCAAAAACCTGGGTACCTGTTAACCCATTCCAGATGCTGAAAGAACGGGCACCAAATGAATAGAGTTCATCAAAGTCGCCGTCTTTATCGGTATCGCCCAGGGTATTGGTAACGTTTAACCGGCCTAATTGCGCATCTGTTTTTAAGGTAGCTGCATTTGGAAAGGCAGTAGCATCCAGCGCCAGGTCTTTAACTCTTTTAGCTTCCGTTAATGCCGTGTATTCGCGGGCATCGCCTTCGTTGGCAGTAAATAAATAAGGAATGTTATCAGAGGTAAAAACGGCAATGGCATCGGGCTGGTAAATACCTTTAACCGGCCATTTTTTAAATGCAATGGCACCATCTCTGTCGCCGCCATCAATGGCATTGGCGTCTGTATTATAATCTTTAAAACCCAGCGGAAAAATATCGGTAATGGTTTTAGACGAGAGGTTTATTTTGGCAATGCCATTGTTTTCCTGCAGGGTAACCCAGGCTGTTTTGCCATCTGCAGCAACGGCTATATACTCTGGTTCTATATCTTTTGCAAAGTTGTTGCCAACGCCAAACACTCTAAAACCTTTTGATTGCAGGCTGGCCTGCTGGCTTGCAAGGCTGCTGAAATCTATGGTAGTTACGGCATAATTATTATTTACTTCTATAATAGAAACAGAGCCAGCAGGGTCGTTGGTATAATCTGCAGAAGGCTCGCCTTCATTAGCGGTAAGTATAAATGCCCCGTCAGGAGAATAGGTAACCATATCGGGCAGGGCGCCAACGGTTATGCTCTTTACTTCTTTATAATCGCTGGTGTTAAACACCACTACTTTGCCATTGTCTTGTTTGTTGCTGGCTTCAATAGCAGCAGCCAGTTTTCCATTATAAACACTTAAGCTGTTTACAGCACCACCATAGGTAGTAAGGCTGATGCTGGTGAGAAGTTTTAAATTGGAAGGATCGGCCAGATCTACTACATCTATTTTATTAACGGCGCCATTATTAACAACAAAGAGACGATTTGTTTGGGGGTCAAAAGCGCTTATTTCTGCGGCACCGGCATCACCTAAGTCGATACTTCCCAGTTCGCTGAAGGCAGCAGCATCTTCATTTACAAAAAAAGGAGCTTCGCTATCTTTTTTACACGACAGGGCACATGCTGCCCCAATACTTAACATAAGCAAGGTCTTTCTCATTACAGTTTATTTTTAAACTGCAATGCTATACCAGCAGTATTACCAAAACGTAAATAAATAGTTACGTAACTATAAACAGTTTACATGCCGCCACGGGGTGGCCCTATTATCTGAATATTGTTGCCACGCTGGCGCGGGGCGGCAATATTTTTTCCGGCAAAGCGACTGATGCTGTAGGTAAAACTTAATTGCCAGAAGCGGCGCAGCACATTGTACTCGCTATCCTGTATGTAGTTTTGAGTGGTGCTGCGTTTAATGCCTTTGTTCTGGTTTAATAAATCATATACCTGCAAACGCAGCTCACCTTTTTTGTTTTTAAAAAGTTGTTTGGCCACACCGGCATTCCACAGCCAAACATCAGCATTATACCCTTCTGATAAACCGGTGCGGGTGGTATAATCTATATCAGTAGCCATGCTAAAGCCTTTTGGTAAATACAGGTTGGCTTCTAATGTATAATTCTGGTTCCAGTAATCCTGATTGCGGTTGCCTTCTAAAGAATACCGGGCACTGTTAAAGTTTACATTGGCACCTGCTGTAAAATCAAACACTTCTTTGTGGGTAAAGGTCCATGTAACACCCTGTGTTGCCGTGCGGTTGGTAATAAAATTTTTATTGCTGTTTACAAAACTGATGGAACGGCTTTGAGTTAAAGAAGTATTGAGATTGATAGTACTTTTTAATTTTCTGAAAGGGAAGCCCCATGACATATTACCAAACAAGGTATAGGCCCCATCTGCATTTACGGGCCTGGTAATGCGTTGCCCCTGTGCCCCCAACTGGTCTGCATTTACAATTTTATTATTAGTAGTGGTGGCACTAAGCATGGAAAAGAAACTGGTTCTTCTGAACGGATCAAAAGCAATATAGTTTAGCTGCATACGGTGCGTGTATTCCTGCTTCAGATCCGGATTGCCAATGGTAATATTTAAAGGGTCTGTATTATCTGCCACCGGCTGTAATTGTGTAACGGAGGGCTGGCGGGTAGCCGTGTTATATACAAACCGCAGGTTTTTAGAACGGTTAAAGCTGTATTGAAAATTTGCATTGGGCAACAGGTTTTGAAAAGAGCGGTGAATGCTGCTGTCTGTTGCCAGCACTGTATAATTACTATTTAAAAAAGCCTGCTGAAAAGAAGCCCCAACAGCAAAATTGTATTTGCTGCGCTGGTGCCTGAAGTTGGTACCGGCTCGGTGGTAGGTATAGGTATTATCAAAAACATTTGAGAGCTGGTTGTTTTTAATACTGTGCTTGCCTGTGTTATCATCAAAATCGTAGGTGGTACGTGCGGTATTGCTTACCGTGCTGTTGAAATTATAATTAAACTCCAGTAAGGATTTTTTTGACAGTGGTTCTGTATAAGAAACAACAGCGCCATAAGTTTTGCTATCGTTATCCTGATTATTAATCTGGTCCAGCGTATCGGCGCTTTGCAGGGTGCCTGTTTGCGGGTTGTACAAATCGTTTTCTGAAAGCAGGCTGCCATTGCTGTTTGTATTGTTTATATTAAAGCTTAGTGTGGTGGAAAGCGTTCTGCCTTTTTTAGGAAAGCGGTGACGAAAGAGTACACTGTTGTTCCAGCTATAACCATTGCCACTGTTGGAAGATTTTGAATAGCCACTATTAAGCATTGTGTTCTTTATACTTAAAGACTGATACTGATTATTGGTGGTTAAAGAAGATTGCTGGTAATTAACGGCACTGGTAAATTTAACAGAGTTGGCGGTATCAATTTTATAATCGCTGCTGAAATTAATACGGTGGTTTTGGTTGCCGGTATTGGTATTATTATTTCTATACGTATTAAAGTTGTTACCGGGCAGTAACCATTGCTGCTTTATATTTTCAATTTTACTGTTGCCAATATTATTATAGAAATAGCTGCCATTTAACTCTAGCTTTTTTTGAAAGGTGTTATTAAAATTAAGGCCACCCGCCCATGTGGTAGATATGCCCTGATTATTGCCACTGCCTTGTATAGGTAAGGCACTGCTGCTATTATCTATCTGTACCATTCCACGGCCGCCACTGGCACCGCCACCAGAAAAATTCATAATATCCATAAAAGAAAAACCATCTTTATTGGTATTGTTGCCCATGCCAATGGCAGAAATTTGTTTTTCTTTATTAAAACTGTTTACATTAAAATTTCCCTGGTAACGCCCCTTATCACCGCCGCCCGCGGTGGCACGGCCAAATATGCCATTCTTTTTATCGGGTTTAATGGTAAGGTTTATGGCTTTTTCAGAGTTGCCATCATCAAAACCGGTAAAGCGACTTTGATCAGATTTACGATCAAACACCTGTACTTTTTCAACTGCTTCTGCGGGCAGGTTTTTAGTAGCCATTTTGGGGTCGTTGCCAAAAAATTCTTTACCATCTACCAGTACCCGGGTTATTTTTTCTCCGTTAACCCGTATAGTACCATCCTTATCTACCTGTGCGCCGGGCAATCTTTTTATAAGGTCTTCCACTACAGCATTGGGTCTTGTTTTAAACGAAGCCGCATTAAACTCAATAGTATCGTTTCTGATAGTAACCGGCGGACGTTCTTGTGTTACCACCACTTCATCCAGCATATTACTGGTATTATTGATAGTGATGGTTCCAAAGTCAATATCTTTCAATGCATCGCTGATGAGGAAAAACTTATTTACGTTACGATAGCCAATATGCGTTATCAGCAACCGGTAATTTCCATTATCAAGCCCCTTAATAGAAAAGAAACCGTTCTTATTGGTGCGGGCAAAACTTACCAGTGTAGAATCTTTTGCATTTAGTATGGTAACTGTGGCTTCGGCAAGCGCTTGTTTAGAACTGGTATCGGTTACCAGACCGCGTACCATACCATCTTTTTGTGCCAGCGTTGTAATACTAACAGAAAGTAAAAAAATTAATAGCAGGTGTTTTTTCATGGCCGATAGTTTCAATTGTCAAAACTATTGGCCGTTGGTTTTAAAACAGGTTAATAGCGGTTGGTTTAATGTTAAACAAGGTTAATAAAAAAACATCCTGCTGATAAGGCAGGATGTTTTAATACGGATCAGGAGTGGGGGATGGTTAACCTCTGTCTCTGTTATTATGTTTTAACCGGTAAATATGCCGGCTGGCCTGGCGTTGCTCTTTTTTAATATGCTTTCTTTCAACAGGGCCAATAACACCATCATTGGCTTTGGCGCGGCGTATGTCTTTGCGTATGTTGCGTTGCTCTTTTGCCAGTAATACTGCCTCACCCTTCGTTAATTCGCCCGACTTTACACCTTGTTTAATACGATGGTGCTCGTGGCGGGCTTTGCCTCTTATTGTTTGTGCGCTTACACTGCTAACAGATAAACCTATTGCAAGGGTGGTTAATAAAAATAATTTCGTTTTCATGGTAATCATTATTAAATGTTATGTAAAAAAGTAACAGTAATAAGAAGCATTACCAGTAAAAAGGTTTAATCGGCTTTAAATAATTCTTGCTGTGCGGGTATAATATTAAAGCTTTTGCGGTGGTGCAGGCAAATGCCATTGGCAGCAATGGCAGCACGGTGTTGTGCTGTGCCGTATCCCTTATTTTTATTCCAGCCGTACTGCGGAAACTGGGTGTGCAGTTGCAGCATATAATCATCTCGATAGGTTTTTGCCAATACGCTGGCAGCAGCAATACTGGCATATATGCCATCGCCTTTTATAATGCAGTGGTGCGCAATTTTTTTGTAACTGATAAACCGGTTGCCATCTATTAACAACAAACCGGGTGGCGTATTTAGTTGTGCAATGGCTTTATGCATGGCCGTAAAAGACGCCTTTAAAATATTAAGAGTATCAATTTCTTCAACACTGCATTGCGCCACGGCAAAAGCAATAGCTGCTGTTTCTATTATGGGCCGCAGCAGGTAACGCTGTGCTTCGCTTAATTGCTTAGAATCGTTCAGCAGTGGGTGATGAAAGTTTTTGGGTAGTATAACTGCAGCAGCAAATACCGGCCCGGCATAACAACCCCTGCCTGCTTCATCACAACCTGCTTCAAGTAAACGATTCTGGTAAAATGGCTGCAGCATTTGTTGGTGTAATATTTTTTTGTAACCGTCAGTGGTGTTTCATGGCAGCGGCCGTTGCGTCGCACACTTGTACAGAAAAAATGTAGCACCTGTTAGGTTTAGGGTGTAAAGCCCTTACAGCTTATGCCTTATACTGTAGTTGAAGTGTGCGACGCAACGATGCTGAATAGTAGTACTAAAGTTGGTACCCTAAAAAAAATTAATGGCTAACTTTTGCATCCAGTGTTTTGGCCTGGTCAATCATTTCCTGCAGGCTTTCAACGGCGGGCACTTTGCCACTTAAGCCAAATTGCTCGTTAGTGGCTATTAATTTTTTATGCAGGTTTTCTGCATTGCGGGTGGCAAACTCTTTTACCGTATCAACACCGGCGGCTTCTAACAGTTCAGAAAACTGGCCGGCAATACCTTTAATGCGAAACAGGTCGGCATGGTTTACCCACGTAAGTATTAGCGACTCTGGAATGCCGGTTGCCGCAGCTATTTGAGAGCGGCCCGATTTGCTGCCGCCTTTTTCTAATAAGTCTGAAGTGGTTTTAATACCGGTGGTGCCCAATTTTTCTGCATAGGTGGGGCCGATGCCTTCAATATCAATTACGTTATATGCCATTGCTATAAAGTATTTTTGTTGGTAAATGTAATACGAAAATAATGAAAACACTTTTCTATCTGCTGCCGGTATTGGTAGGTGTGGCTATTACCATACAGGCCGGTATTAACAGCCAGTTACGACAGGCCATTGGAAGTCCCTTAGTGGCCAGTTTAATTTCTTTTTTAGGCGGCACATTGTTACTGGCCATTATGGTTTTGTTTACTAAAAGCAGCTGGCCTAACCCGGCGCTTTATGGCAATGTGCAGTGGTATAAATTCAGCGGTGGGTTGCTGGGTGTGTTTGTTGTGTTTGTGGCGTTGTTTACCGTTAAAGAAATTGGTGCAGCCAATATGTTTGTTTTAATTGTGGCGGGCCAGTTGTTAACGGCTTTGTTAATGGATCATTTTGGATGGCTGGGTATGAAGGGGAACCCGGTTTCTTTTCAAAAAATTATTGGTATACTGCTGGTGGTGGCCGGCGCTTTTTTAGTAAATAAGAAATTGTAGTGTATTGCTGCGGTTATTACCTGTAGATTTAATTCATTTTACTGTACTGTTTTTTTGAACTACCTTTTTGTTTTTAATACAGTATACCAATGAGGCGTGTTATAACCTGCAAACAACTGCTTTTGTGTGCTATTATTTTTTTAAGCTGGATGCCCTTGCTGGCGCAGCAACCGGCAGATACCAGTGGTGTTGCATCAGACAGTTTGCTTACAGAAGTAAAACCCATTACCACATCTGACACTTCTGTTACCACTTTGCTTGTAAAGATTGAAAAGCTCTCAGAATCGCTCAACAAAATTAATACTACATTAAAACGTGGCTTTGATACAACTGTAATTGCAGAAGACCTGCCACCGATAGAAGATGAAATAGCCGTTTTACAAAAAACCATAGAAACTTACGGAGACCGCGTAAACCTGCGCAACCTGCGGGCCAGTTATGTATATCTTTCTCAAACAGAAAAAACACTGGCAGCCTGGCAAAAAAAACTGGTAGACTACGGTGCCAAACTTTCTGGTATAGCTAAAGAAATGGATGTTTTGGCCGGAGACCCTGTGTTTAAAAACATCCGCAGTGATAGTGCCTTGCTTGTTTTGTATAAAAAGCAATTGATGGGCTTATACCAAAAAAGAAGGCAAACAGATTCTGCAAAAACGGCGGCGTTAAAATCTATTGGGGTATTACAAAACCGTGTATTAACACAATACCTGCTGGCATCAGACATGCTGAGCGAAGTAAATTACCGTATTAATAACAGCACAATTACCATGTGGCGCAAAGAAGAAGCACCCCTATGGAAAGAACAAGCTGCCAGTTACGACAAGAGTTTTGGTGCTGTTTTAAAAGAATCGTACCAAAAGGCTGTAAAAGTATTGGGTTACTATATGCAGTATAGCTGGAAAACGAGAACCGCCATCTGGTTTTTTGTGTTGCTTTTTTGTGCCTGGGTATATTATAACAAAAGAAAGGTAAGTAAGCTTGATGATGCGAGTGGGTTGCAACCCCTGCATTATTTAAAGAAGCCTTTATGGCAAATTGGGCTTACTATTTTATTTGCTGTGGCCCCTTTTGTATATATAAACCCACCGGCAATTTATGTAGAGTTGCTTTGGTTGCTGATGTATGTGGGCATTACTTTAATAATGTGGAAGGAATGGCAACCGCTGTTTAAAAAGTACTGGTTAATTATTGGTGCATTTTATGTATTGTTTGGCATTGATAATTTATTAATTGCATCATCTTGGGGAGAACGTTGGTGGCTGCTGGGCTTATCGCTTGCATCGGTAATTACGGGTTATTTAATGTTGCGGCTGATTACAAAACCTGCTGCAGCAATGCCCTGGTTCAGCAAATATGTTTTATGGGTTTTTGTGGCTGGCAATATTTTAGCCATTCTGTTCAATATTACCGGCAGGTTTTCTCTGGCAAAGGTTTTTGGTAATGCTGCTGTAGCGGGTGTGGTATCGGCTATTGCGTTGCATGTGTTGGTACGTCTGGTGTTAGAAGCTGCTTACCTGCAGTCTGAAGCCATGCGGGAAACCCGTTTTTATACAGTCTTTAAGTATAATGACTTAAAAGAAAAACTGTCAAAAGTATTGCGTGTGGTGGCTATTATAGCCTGGTGTATTGCACTGGCCTGGAATTTAAACCTCTATGGCTTACTCTTAGAAGAATTGGATTTGATATTAGATAAACAGCGTTCTATTGGCAGCCTTAAATTTGACTGGGGCAGTATTTTGCTGTTTGCATTTATTTTATGGCTGTCTAATTCTCTGGCAAAATTATTAACCCTGTTTTTTGGCAATACACAGCAAACATTTGCCAGCACCCAAAAAAGTAAATTAGGTTCATGGGTATTGTTATTAAGGCTGGGTATTTTAAGTATTGGTTTTTTTATTGCCATTGCTGCAGCTGGTTTTTCTGCAGATAAAATTGCTATTGTGGTGGGGGCCCTTGGGGTAGGTATTGGTTTTGGTTTGCAGAATATTGTAAACAACCTTATAAGCGGTATTATTCTGGCTTTTGAAAAGCCTATGAATATTGGAGACGTTATTGAAGTTGGTAACTATACCGGTACGGTAAAAGAAATTGGCATCCGCAGCAGTAAAATTGCCACTTATGACGGGGCTGAGCTTATTGTACCTAATGGTAATTCATTTCGCAGCAATTATTTAACTGGACGCATAGTAATAATTACCGGCGTATTGAATTAATTATTGGTGTGGCCTATGGCTCAGACCTTGCAAAGGTGAATACCATTATTACAAATGTGTTAGAGGGCAATAAAGAAGTAGCCCGTTTTCCTGCCTTTAATGTATTTACCAATGAGTTTGCCAACAACAGTGTAAACCTGCGGGTATTATTCTGGACTGCTGACTTTGATAAAACAGCTTCTTTAAAAAGTATGGTCTTAGATGAAATTTACGAAGCATTTAAAGAAAACAATATAACCATACCCTTTCCGCAGCAAGATATATTTATTAAAAACCTGCCAGACACTGACGCAAAATAAAAAGCGGAAGCAATTGCTTCCGCTTTTAAAAAACACAATAACACGAGAGAGAGAGAGATTGTTACCGTGTTTTTTTAAATGATTTACCAGTTACTTAACCGGAAACCAATATTAAAAGGTGTTTGATCCAGATTTTTCTTGAACATATTTTTACTGGCAACAGAGCCGTAAAGTTTTATAGGGCCTAATTGCAACTCAGCAATATAACTCAGTTTAAAGGGCTGCAGGTCAAAATCATCGTGTAATTTTTCTTTACCCTCTTTACTGGTAATTGTTTTTTGGCGGGATGAGTAGAGGTAGCCGCCGCTTACACCGGCACTAAACCCAAAAGATTTACTATTGTCGTTTTTGGGTGTAAAATTAAAATTCAGCATCAGTGGTATGGTTAAATAGTCTGCTGCCAGTTTGTTTTTAGTGTAGTTATTATCTGCCGCAGCATCCAGGTAAAATTTGCTGGTATTTTTATCGTAGCGTAATTTTTCTGTGTAGCGGTAATTATTCAGTTCTAAACCCATACCGTATTTAAGGTTCACCACATGCTCAATCATGTTCAGGCGCTGCATAAATATCCATATGTTAACGTTGGTAGACTTGCCGTTGCGCAGGTTAAACCAATCTTCATTAATACCGGGCATGCTGGTTTGTAATGTGCTGTAATTGGTTTTATCGCTAAAGTTTGAAAAACCAAGGTCTACTATAAACCAGTTAGTACTTACATTTTCATTCTTTTTGGTACGGCGGTTAATTTTTACTTCGCCATTATCATATTTACCATCGCCTTTTTTAATAATAATCATACTGCCAATACGTATAGTGTCAGCGGCGGGTGTTTTAGTACTGTCTGTTTGGGCCTGTGTGGCAAAGCCTGTACATATCATTGCCAGTGCTACATAAAATTTACGCATACAATTTCTGTTTAAGGTGTTTATATTATTTCATAGCTATTTCAAAACTGCCAATCAGTAAGCCTTTTCTTTTGCCTTCGTCATCGGTGCGGTGTGCAACCAGGCGGGTAGCCTTACGTAATAAACCACGCAGGGGTGTTTTTTTGCTTACTGAGGTATTGAGAACTTCTAATTTATTGTCAGCTGCATAGCTTGCGTACACATTGGTGTTGCCGGTTTCTGCCGCTTCGTTGGCATCCGGGTTTAAATAAACTGTTGGTGCATCTATATTCATGCTGGTGTTAACAGGGGCTGTGCTATTGTTAGTAGTTATTCTATCTGCCGCTGTATTTATAATTTCTGGTGTGGCAGTTTTTGGGTTTACATCTATATTAACTGCCAATGCATCATTGTTATCTGCATTTTTGTTAGTAGTATACTTATTGTTTTGCACTGTTTGGGTATTGGTAACAACTGGCACCGGCGTTTTAGCCGTGGTATTGTTTACCACTGGTTGATTGTTGACAGCACTGGCATTTGTTACCACAGGTGTTGCAGCAGTATCAACAGTTTTATTGTTATTGGCGCTGGTAACACCGGCAAGCGTTTTTATAGGTTCATCCCCGTTGTTGCCTGCCCCTGGTTGTAATAACCAAAATATACCGGCCAGTACAATTACGGCTGCTGCAGCAGCATACCGCCACCAACGTATGGGTATAACCCTTCTTTCCTCTTCTTTACGGTACAAGCTTTCTTTGTTTTCAAAAACAATAGCACTTTCAGGAGTGTATTTTAGTTCTTGGTACAATTCAAAATCGGCCTGGTATTGCGGATGCTGGTATACAAACTGCTCTACGGCGGCTTTTTCTTCATTATTCAATTCGTCATCGGCATATAGAACAAAGAACGATTCGTAATTGCCAGCATCAATAACCGCTCCCGGTTCTGGTTTCAGTAAAAAATCTTTACTATCAAAAACAATTGAGGCATCTGGGGTTAATTTAAAAGCATCCAGTAAATCAAATTCAGTTTTCAAATCGGGGTTGGCAGCCACAAACAATTCAACGGCTTTTCTGTCTGCTGCAGAAAGCTCATTATCTGCATACAGCATAAAAAACTCTTCGTAATTATGGCGGTTTATATTCATCTTTCAGTAATACGGTTAAAGGTCATAAAAAGTTACAATACATTTTCAGGGCTTACCAGGTAGGCTTTTAGCTGCACCCTTGCCCGGTGCAGGTACACTTTTACCTGGCTCTCACTCAATCCGGTTATACTTCCAATTTCTTCATACGAGTAGCCTTCGTAATCTTTCAGCAAAACCAGGCTGCGCTGGGTTTCGCTTAAAGTATTCAACGCCTCTTCTAAAACTCTTTTAAGGTTGTGCGCCGGTTTGTTTACCACGTTGGCCGTTTCACTAAATTCTTCTTTTAAAACCACCCGCTTCACTTTACGCAGGTGATCAATCATTTGGTGGTAAGCAACGGTAAACAAATAGCTCTTGCTTTTGGCCGCATCTACCTCATTGCGGCTGCACCACATTTTTTCAAAAGCAGTCTGTACCACATCCCGGGCATCTTCGGGGTGCTTTAAATTTTTCAGAATGAACCGATATACGTTATCGGCGTAATTCCTGACACAATCATTGTATTCTCTCTCTGTCATAAACAGTGCCTTTGCTAAGGTTTAACTGGCTAATAGTGGTGGTGTTTTTTGTGTTACCGGCAGCAGCGCTTTACTCGTCTTTTGTTGCGTCGCACCCTTGTACCGCAGTACAAAGGTCCGCCCTTTAAGGCGGAACGATGGTGAATACAGAACCAATGCCGGTACCCTTCAAATCTCTCGCATCTGTTAGTAGTACGATCTTGTAATTTAAATGTTACAGCCTATTTATTTTTTTCCAAAAAAAATCCTCCGCCGGGGCGGAGGATTTATATAGAACAATGTGTATTTAATTTACAGAAGAAATCAAATGACGGGTTACCGATTCCCAGGGCATCATATCTGCACCCTTGGTTTTGTTATCGTCGCATTTTTCTTTGTTAGCGGGGCATTCTGCCTCTTCGTTTACCAGATTGGTAGTGCTTGCACCTAAAACTAAAGCAGCACCCATTAATACAAACGCTAAAATAAGCAGGCGGAAATAAGGTTTCTTTGTCATAACCAGCAGTTTAATAGTAAAACTTCAATAAATAAGGTTTAATAACGGGCCAGCTTTTGTTTTGTTTAAAATTTGCCACAAAAAACCGGCAGTTGGTTAATAAGACGAAGGTATAGCAGAAATGTTACAGGCGGTATTAAAATTTTGCCAATTGCGGCTGAGGCCCGGTTAGCTGCAAAAAAAGACCGGTAGTTGTTTTTAAAATATTACTCCATACGAGTGTTAGCATTTACTATTTTTGCCCCCAACTTAACCTACGCATAATGAATAAAGCATTTGTAAACCGCATAGCAACGGAAATAGAAGAAATAAAAACCGCCGGGCTTTTTAAAAGCGAACGGGTAATTACCAGTGAGCAGGGCCCCGAGATTACGGTTAATGGCAAAACTGTTTTAAACTTTTGTGCTAATAATTACCTCGGTTTATCGTCTCACCCCAAGGTTATTGAAGCGGCCCATAAAGCTATAGACAGCCATGGTTATGGTATGAGCAGTGTGCGGTTCATTTGCGGTACGCAGGACATACATAAAGAGCTGGAGCAAAAAATTGCTGGTTTTTTAGGCACTGAAGACACTATTCTTTATGCCGCAGCCTTTGATGCCAACGGCGGTGTGTTTGAGCCGTTGTTTAATGAACAGGATGCTATAATTTCTGATGCATTAAACCATGCTTCTATTATTGATGGGGTGCGTTTGTGTAAAGCCCAGCGTTACCGGTACGAACATAATAATATGACCGACCTGGAGGCTAAACTGCAGGAAAGCAGTAATTGCCGCAGCCGTATTATAGTTACCGATGGCTCTTTCAGCATGGATGGTACCATTGCACAATTGGATAAAATATGCGACCTGGCTGATAGATATGATGCCATTGTAATGATTGATGAATGCCACAGCAGCGGCTTTTTGGGTAAAACCGGCAGGGGTACCCACGAGTACCGGGGTGTTATGGGCCGCATTGATATTATTACCGGCACGTTGGGCAAAGCATTGGGTGGTGCCAGTGGTGGCTTTACCAGTGGCAAAAAAGAAATTATTGAAATGTTACGTCAACGCAGCCGTCCTTACTTGTTTTCCAATACCGTTGCGCCTTCTATTGTTGGAGCTTCTATTGCCGTGCTGGATATGCTGAGCAGCACCACGGCTTTAAGAGACCAGCTTGAATACAATACCCAATACTTCAGAAAAGAAATGACTGCTGCAGGCTTTGATATAAAGCCCGGCGACCACCCAATTGTACCCATTATGTTGTACGATGCGGTGTTGGCACAGCAGTTTGCAGCACAGCTATTAGAAGAAGGGGTTTATGTTATTGGCTTCTTTTTTCCGGTGGTGGCAAAAGGACAAGCCCGTATACGGGTGCAATTGAGTGCTGCCCATACACAGGCTCATTTAGATAAAGCCATTGCGGCCTTTATAAAAGTGGGTAAAAGCTTAGGCGTACTTCAATAATAATTACTTAGCAGCAATCATACTTATTTCAACATTTACATTTTTGGGTAAACCTTTTACGGCTACGGTTTCACGGGCCGGAAAATTACCCTGAAAGTATTTGCCATATACTTCGTTTACGGTGGCAAACAAATTCATATCGCTTAAAAAAATAGTGGTTTTAACCACGTTGCTAAAATCCATACCAGCGTCGCTTAAAACAGCTTTAAGGTTATGCATTACCTGGTGGGCTTCTCCAATTATGTCTGTAACATCTATGGTACCGGTGGCAGGGTTAATGGCAACCTGTCCGCTTAAAAATAAAAAATTGCCGGCTTGTACTGCCTGGTTATAGGGGCCAATAGGGGCTGGGGCGTTGGTAGTATTAATAATTTTCTTTTCCATGCGTCAAATGTAAGAAAACTTTACAGCGGCAGCATATAAATGCCAATGCGGGTACAACAGTTGAAAGGATTGCGACGCAAGAATGTTGCCCGGAGCGTTGCGGCTGGTATAAAAACCTTGGGGTAAAATGAATGCAAACAACGTTCTTTGCTAACTAAATAATTTTTTACCTATGATTTTGGCTGTTTTGGCTACAGAAACACAAAGAGAAGAGTGGGAAAAAAATAGCCTTGCTGCTACCGTTACGGTTATTTGGGCCGATAATCTGCAGTCTTTATTAATGATTGAT
>JANRMC010000146.1:0-13779 GCA_033761915.1 Flavihumibacter sp. | reverse complement strand
TCACGGGGTGTTTTTATTCTATCGGCCCAACCTACTTGTGCATTGGCAGCATAAGAAATAACTACAACCAGTATGGTGACAATTTTCTTCATTCATTTTTTTTGATACCAGCTTCAGTTCCCTGATTGAACATCGTTGCGTCGCAATCCTTTCAACTTTTTAATACTATTCATCTTTGGCTGCTTTGCAGTTATAAAAGAGCAACAATACAAGTGCCCCTTTAGGGGACGGGGGTTCCACCCATCTCACTGCTTTTATACGCCGCTTCCACACATGCCATGGTGTGTATGCAATCTTCCACATTGTTATCGGGTTGTTCAATTTGTTTGTTGGCTGCTAATAATACCTGTTCCATACTTCCAATAAACGCATGAGGGAACCAGCTGCCTTCCACTGCTAAGGTTTTCCATTCGGGCTCTTTACCTTCCTCCAGCAATACATATTCAAAACTGTCTGCGGCACCACGTGGATAATCAATCAGCGCTCCAAAATTTATTTTTATAGCACCTTTGCTGCCTTCTATTTTAATATACGATTGCTGTTTGGGTGTGCCGTAATTATGGCAATGATTGGTGAGGATATTTGCCGCCACCATGTCTCCATAATCCATAATAATATTACTTCTTACCGATGCCAGTTGCGGCATGGATGGGTGCCTGGTTGTTTTTGCATACACCGATTTGGGATTGCCCAGCAGGTGGCGTATTAAATCAATGTAATGAATGCTGTGGTATAAAATTTCCACCCGAGGGGCACCCTTTAAAAAATTCCATAGGTGCCAGGGTGTAAATACATTTACGTTTACCTCAATGTCGTTTATAGTACCAATACAACCCCCATCCCCTAAAGAGGGGCCTGGCAACACTCCATTTTTTTGTGCAAATAATTTTTTTGCTGCTAAAATATATGGCGCATACCGTAATTGAAAGTTAACAGCCGCTGTAATATTTTTCTCTTTCACCAATGCCAATATCGCTTTCGCCGCTGCTAAATTTTCGCCCATTGGTTTTTGCAGCAGCACAAATGAACTATTTGGCAATTGCTGCAATATGGGTATGGTTTCTGAACCCGGCACCGCCATATCAAACACCGCATTGGCGTGGGCGGCAGCAATCATATCTGCAAGTGATGTGTAATAAGAAGGAATCGAAAATTTTTCGGCGGTGGCTTTTGCCTTTTCGGTATTAATATCAAAAATACCCTGCACATTAAACCCGGCAATTTTATAGGCTGGCAGGTGTGCATCGTTAACAATGCCGCCGGCGCCAATAATGTATATGGATGATTGATTGTACACGATGTTTCAATTGCTCAAATTTAGTTTAATAGCAGTACAACGGCTGAAGAGTGCGACGCAACGATGTTTAATTGCAGCACCCAGGCTGGTTACCAAAATTTATAAGCTTAAATTATAAAAGCGGTTGGCATTATTAAAGTACAGCTGTTGCTGCTGGTATGTAGTTGTAAGCCCATTAACCAGTTGCTGTATTTGCTGCCATGTTTTTGAATAGGTATTTGCCAATGCCGATACGGGCCAGTCGCCACCGCAAAAGCAATGCTCTGTACCAAAATGCTCCAGCGCAAATGCCACATAGGGTTTTATATCTTCGGTTGTTCTGTTTTCAAAATTGCCGCCGGCTGTACCCAATCCGGAAATTTTTGCATAAAAATTTTTGTTTTGTGCGGCTTCTTTCATCAATACTCCCCAGCGGCCATATTTTTCACCCGATGGTATGGGTGGTGCATTCAAATGGTCAAATACCATTTTTAATTCAGGCACCAGCTCTGCAACTTTCAGCACGGTTTCTATATGTGTGGGTTTTACCCCCACCACATCGTATGGTTTGTTATACTTGGCTAATAACTTTAAGCTTTCAATTACGGCAGGTTGCAACAGCCATTGGGCATCCGCTTCATCGTGTATTAAATGCCGCATGCCCGCAAAATATTTGTTGGGCAAAAATTCTTCCTGCAGCAATTGTTCGGTTTGTCTGGTATCCATCAATGGCAGCCAGCACACTACCCCATGCAGCCAGTCGGTTTTTGCAGCCACTTCCAGCATTAGTCTTGTATCCTCCAAATTACAAGCAGCCTGTATCATCAGGCCATCGGTAACGCCGGCGGTCTTTCTTTCTTCTTCAATTTCATTAATAAAATACGTGCGGTTTAAAATGGACGTATCGCCCTTAAGCCATGCATATTCGGCCCGGTTAAAATCCCAGATGTGTATGTGTGTGTCTATTATCCGTTGCATGAATTATTTATTTTTCTTAGCCGCAACAGCCATTTCTTTCAGCAATTCAAACTCTTCTTCTATTGCTTCATTATGTTCTCCCAAACGCGGGGCTCCTTTTTCGGCAGCCAGTAATTTACCATCTACACTTATGGGGCAACGGGTGGTTTTAACCTGCACACCAGAGCTGGTAGTTACTGTCAGCTCCATATTCAGCAGGCGGTAGCCTTCTTCTTTCACCAACTGATCGTAATTTAACACCGGCGCACACCATACATCTGCCTGCTCTAATATATGTAACCAGTGTTGCGTGGTGCCGTTTATAAGATGCGTTGCCAGCAATGCTTTTATTTCATCTCTCCTGTTAAACCAATCGCTGCTATTGGTAAATGTTAATAACGGAGAGCACTTCAATAATTCACCCAGCCGCACAATATCTGTCATTGCCAATGCAATGTAATTATCTTTTGTTTTATAAATACCATAGGGGGCGGCCACATAGGCATGGGCATTATTTACAGCGCTGCGCTGTGGCGATTGCCGGCCATCGTTATAATAGCAGGTAAGCACTTCAAACTGAAAATCCAGTACTGTTTCAAACATACTCACTTCCACCAAAGCCCCTTTGCCACTTACAATTCTTTTATATAAAGCTGCTAAAATACCCTGCGCCAGATGAGTGCCGGCCAATATATCCACCACAGCCACCCCCATTGGTGTTGGACTTTCATCTTTATTATTACTCAGCCAGGTTAATCCAGATGCTGCCTGTAATAATAAATCCTGCCCGGGCAATTCTTTCCATGGGCCTTCATTACCATAACCGCTAATGCTGGCATACACCACACCAGGGTTAATTGCTTTTACGGCTGCATAATCTAACCCAATACGCTCCATCACACCGGGACGAAAATTATGCATCACCACATCGGCTCTTGCCAATAACTGTTTTACTTTTTCCAAATCGTCTGCATCCTTTAAATTGGCTGCAAAACTTTCTTTATTCCGGTTAATAGCATGAAAAATAGTAGACTCCTCTTCAATCATTACATCAGACACGTAAAGATGCCTGCAAATATCTCCCCCATCGGGTCGTTCAATTTTTATTACCCGGGCCCCTAAGTCGGCCAGGCGCAAAGCAGCAGAAGGACCAGAAAGAAACTGGCTGAAATCTACCACTAATATATCCTGCAATAAATTCATTGTGTTTTTTTAGGTATCCAACATTTTAGTAAAGCCGGTCATTCTTGCGTCGCACCCTTCAGCTGTTATCTAAAGCCTGTCAATTTTTATTCACGCCCAGCGGCGGTGCGCCGGCACTGGCATATAAACGGTTACCATTAATGCGTATGGGGCATCTTGTTGTTACAATATTTTTACCGGCCACCTCCAACACCTGCTCCATTTCCAGCAGCTGGTATGCTTCCTGTTGTGTCATTTTCTCCCAGTCCATCACTTCCATAGCCCATAAATCAAAGTCGTGCAAGCGGTCTATCCAGTAACGGCTATCTTGCTGCACCAGAAAATTGGTAAGCAATTCTTTGATGGCATCTCTTTTTATAAACGCTTCTTCTTTTGTAAAAGCCAGCAATGCCGTGCAGTCAATAGCATTTGCCAAAGCATGCAAATCCATCATGGCTAAAGCAATATGGCCGTTGGCTGTTTTATAAATACCATACGGTGCCCCCAGCAACGCATGGCCATTGTTTACTATGCTGCGTACCGGTTGTTGTTCGCTGGCAAAATAAGTAGTCAGCAATTCAAACTGAAAATCCAGCAAAGACTCCATCAGGCTTACTTCAATTAAAGCTCCTTTGCCGGTTTTATGTCTTCTTATGAGTGCGGCTAAAATACCCTGCACCAGCTGCGCACCAGATAATATGTCTCCAATGGCAATACCAAAAGGCACGGGGCCATTGTCTCCGTTACCCGTGGTATAAGCAAGGCCTGTTATAGATTGCAATAAAAGATCCTGCCCGGGTTTATTTTTCCAGGGGCCTATTTTGCCATAGCCACTAACAGCCGCATAAATAATGCGGGGGTTAATTTGCTGCACCTGTTCAAAACCCAGTCCTGTTTTTTCCATTACCCCGGGTCTGAAGTTGTGAATAAGCACATCTGCATTACTTATTAATTTCTTAACCTGCTCCAGGTCGGCAGCATCTTTCAGGTTGGCAGCAACACTTTCTTTGTTACGGTTAATGGTATGAAATAAGAGAGAGCTTTCATCCACCCACAAATTTTTTATAGCCAGTTTTCGTCCGGCATCCCCCACACCGGGGCGTTCTATTTTAATAACTCGGGCACCTAAATCGGCCAGGCGTAAACCGGCAGAAGGACCCGATAAATATTGGCTAAACTCCAGTACCACTAAACCCTTCAAAGGCAAATCCATCATACCGCTACTATTGATTGTTTTCTTATTAAACTTTGTTGATACAGCCAGTTCATTTTTTCTAATGCATCCGCAGGATCGCTGTCATGCAACAAACACTCCTGCAAAGGCAGGCCTGCATGATCCTGAAAATACAGATAACCATTATAGCGGGGGCGTACATACCCATTATCCATCAGTGGTAATACGTTGCTGAAAAAATTATTGGTTAAGCTGTTGGCAGCTGCGTCTTCCCAGGCATGGCGGTGGCCGGGCTGGCCCCCATGCTGCATATAAAAAGTACGCTGCACTTCGGGGCATACCACCCACGATACAAAATCTACTGCAATGCCTTTATACTTACTAAAAGCAGAAACCGCAATGCCGGTGCCACCAATAGTTGTTTTTAATGGCTTATTATTTACTGTTACCACCCCGGTATAGTGCAATAATTTATGAGCATACCCTAAGCGACTGTAATTGGAGTAACCATATGCAAAAGGGCAATACCAATATTCGTCTGTTTGTGTCATTAATTCGGCCACTGCAATTGGGTTGCATTCAAAAAACCTTTTATCAATGTTTTGATACAATTCTTTCATGGTATTAATAGCCTTCACGCCCACTTCAATATCTATCAGCTGTTTCTCTCCCTGAAAAGGATATTGCCCGTGTGCTATGCAGAAAGAATAAAAGTTCATCAGCAAATCAATAGGTATTGCAGGTACTGCTACTTTACCTTTTTTTGCCAGCGCTATCAGTTCCTGCCAGTTGGTGGGTAATTTGGCATGGTGGGCTTCTAATAAATCTTTACGGTAACTGGCTGAGGGTGTGGCTGCATCTATGGCCAGTGCCCATTGGCCGCCATCGTATAAATAACTTAAATGAGAATAACCCACTGAATTTTTTGACTGCTCATCAATAAAAGAAGCCGGCAGGTATTCATTTAACGGTAGCACGCAATGCGTGGCTGCCGCCGTGCCCACCCAGGGATGATCGATAATTAAAAGGTCATACTCTTCCGTTAATTTTTCTATGGGAAAATCGGCAAACTCCTGCAAGGATCTTTTCTTCCATTCTATACGTACGTCTTTGTGCAACTCCTCATACCGTTGGGAAGCAGCAAGCAGGGGAGTAATTCCCCTGCTGTGCCCCCATGATATACCTCGTAAAACTGCTGACATACTTATAAGCTGTTTCTTTTTTGCACCAGCAATAAATGCTCACATACCAATACCAGTTGCTGCTGCTGGTTAAAACACTCCACCAGTTCTGTTACCAGACCAAAGCCCGGTTTTTTGTGCTCTTTTATTTCTTTAATGGTTACGGTAACTCTTATGGTATCTCCTATAAAAACCGGATTGGTAAACCGCAACCGCTCATAGCCATAAGTCATAGATACTTCATTCACAAAATCGGCCGTTAACCCTACGGCTACTGCAAATATTAAAGTGCCGTGTGCAATACGTTTTTTAAAGGGTTGTGTTTTGCACCATGCCTCATCCATATGGTGCGGAAAAAAATCTCCTGTCTGGCCGGCATGTAGTACAATGTCTGTTTCTGTAATGGTTCGTCCTTTGGTGTTTCGTTGTTCGTTCAGTGCAAACTCTTCGTAATATTTTTTTATAAACATTGCTGTTGTGCCGGTTAGTTGGTTAATGGGCGCTGATGGTGGTAGTTATAAACCGGTAAAAGAAGTAATGAATGCAGTGCAGTTCATACAGCAGGGCTTACCGGTTATGCCCACACAATCGTTTCTTAACGCCGCTGAAACAGGGTATTTTTACCCTTCAATTTCATACCATTAAATTACCATGGCTACCCAGCCTGCCCAATGGCTTGTTTTACTGTATTGATGGAAGATTTTACTATTGACCGGTTGATAAAAAGCAACTATTACAGCGGGTGAATAAAAAAAATACGCTCAGTTACATTGTTGTATTAATGTTGAACTGAGCGTAGCAACGATGTTTAACCGGAGTAATAATGCTGGTTGCATTATATAACAACCCACACCGGTATGTTGTATTTAAGCTTCAATACGTTTCATACGGGGTACCAGCAGGTGCATAATTAACCAGCCTGCCAGGTATGCAAGACCGCACACGGCAAACATGATATAATATGCAGTTTCAATCTGGTTAATGCTGCGGTAATAAACAAACATATTTTTTTGTACAAACAGCGACAGGAAAATGCCGCCAAGCGCACCAAACATACCACCTATACCTGTTACTGAAGCAGTGGCTTTTTTGGGAAACATATCGCTTACGGTGGTAAATATATTTGCACTCCATGCCTGGTGTGCAGCAGCAGCAATGCCAATTACCGCCACCGCCAGCCACAAATTAATTTTACCTAACACCAGTGCAAATATGATGGGCAATACACAAAATGCATATAACAGCATAGATGTTTTGCGGGCTTTAAAAACCGGCCAACCTTTGCGTATCAGGTAAAGAGGCAACCAGCCGCCACCCACACTGCCAATGGTTGAAATAATATATACCACAGCTACGGGCCAGCTGGCAGCAGTAAGTTTTATTTTATACGTGCTTTCAAAAAAATCGGGCAGCCAGAAAAGATAAAACCACCAGATAGGATCTGTAAGAAATTTACCTATTGCAAAAGCCCATGTTTGGCGGTAGCCTAACAATTGCATCCACGATAGTTTAGGCTCATTTGCCACTTCCTGTACTTCATCCGCATCACTTTGTATGTATTCTAATTCTGTTGCTGAAAGGCTTTTATGTTTTTTAGGCACTTCATATAATACAAACCAAAATACCACCCAAACAAAACCCAGCAAACCGGTAACAATAAATGTCCATTGCCAGCTCCAGTGTTCCAGCATCATTGGTATTGCAATAGGTGTTACTATGGCACCAATATTGGCGCCAGAATTAAATATGCCTGTTGCTAACGCTCTTTCTTTTTTTGGAAACCATTCTGCCACCGTTTTAATAGCTGCCGGAAAGTTGCCAGACTCTGTTAAACCCAATGCACCACGCACTATCTGAAAGCCACCAACAGTACTCACCAATGCTGTACAAACGCCCGCCACGCTCCATAGTAATGTAGATAATCCATAGCCCAGCTTTGTACCCAACTTATCTATAATTCTTCCGGCACCCAGCATACCAATGGCATAAAAAATTTTAAATGTAATCTCCACATTGGTATAATCTGCATCCGTCCAGCCCAGCGTTTCTGTAAAAGTAGACTTCAGGTAACTGATCACATTACGGTCAATGTAGTTAATTGTTGTAGCAAAAAAAACCAGTCCGCAAATGGTCCACCTGTATTTTCCTATGGCTTGTTGCATGTAAGTTGTTTTATAATTTTATTGTATACCAGCAGCAGTACTCCGGGGCAACATTCTTGCGTCGCAATCCGTTCACCGGCAGTACAACTATCATCCTTTTTTTATTGCCTGTATAATAGCAATCGTTTCTTTGGTTTGTGTTTCCAGCCCTGTATAATTTTTTGTTTCCATCACTTCTTTGCTCACCAGTTTACTACCCATACCCACGGCCACCACACCGGCTTTAAACCAGCTGCCAATGTTTTCTTTGGTAGCTTCCACACCACCCGTAGGCATCAACAGCATTTTAGGAAACAGTTCTTTTATAGCACTTACAAAACCCGGCCCCAGCACATTGCCCGGAAATAATTTTACCAGTTTGCACCCGGCATTTTCCGCCACATGCACTTCAGTAGGCGTCATACAACCGGGTATCCATAGCATCTTCTCCATATAAGCCACATCACAAACTTCGGCATCAAATACAGGGCTTATTAAAAAATCAACCCCGGCTGCTATAAAACTGCGGGCTTCATTGGCCGTGCGTATGGTGCCCACAGCCAGCACCAGATCTGGCATGGTGGCATTTCTTTCTGCAACCATTGCCTTCAGGTTTTCTAATGCCGCGGCACCGCGGTTGGTAAACTCTATAATGCGTACCCCCGCTTTGTATAAAGCACGGGTTAATTCAATACAGGTTGTTTTATCTGCATGATAAAACAGCGGAATCATTCCCTGTTCTTTTATCAGCTCAATTATTTTTTCTTCTGTCATCATACCAATCGTTGTTGAATTTGTGCTACGGTTTGCTGGGTGGCATCTCCTTTCTCATACAGCTTACCCACGGCTGCCGTAGCTGCAAAATTTATAATACTGTTTGCCGCGTGGTTGTTTACAAGACCGTAAATTAAACCTGCCATAAAACAATCTCCGCTGCCAACTTTATCCACTACATCTTCTATTATTAATTCTTTGGCTGTTGCCTGTTGTTGCCCGTGTTGCAGGTAGGCCCAGTATCTTTTATCCAGCCGGAACGTATAGGCCATTGTTTTTACCTGTGTAAACTGTTGTTGCAATTGCTGCATACTTTCTTTAGCTGCTGCTGCCAGTTCCTCATTGGTTTTGCCCGCACTGTCTTTAACCGGAGATGTTATGCCCAGCAACGCTTCTGCTGCCCACAAGTTACCCATTATTACATCGCAATAATTAACTAACTGTGGCATCACTGCCACGGGTTGTTTGCCGTATTGCCACAACTTAGCCCGGTAATTTAAATCAACTGAAACAGTAAGGCCCATTTCTTTGGCAACAGTAACCGCCTCTTGGCATACGGCGGCCGCATCATCATTCAATGCCGGACTAATGGCACTAAAGTGAAACCAATTGCAATCTTTTAATACTTCTCTCCAATGAATAGTGCCGGGTTTTAATGCGGCAAAAGCAGAATGTGCTCGGTCGTAGATAACGCCGGCATTTTTTAAGTCGGCCCCTTGTGGTAAGTAATATACACCAATACGTTCTCCGCCCAGGTGTATTGCCGAGCTATCTATTTTTTTGGCCTCAATAAACTGTATAATTTCTTCAGACAAATAATGGTTGGGTAAAGCCGTGCCATATTTAACCGGCAATTGCCATTGGGCCAGGGCTTGCGCCACGTTTAACTCTGCACCACCTACAAAAACAGGCATATTGCAATCTGCAATCCACTGCCTGTTCAGCTGCGGCGACATGCGCAGCAATAATTCTCCAAAACAAAATATTTTATTACTCATGTTATTTTAAGTCTGCTACCGGTGCCGGATCCATATCAGTATACACCAAATTCTCTCCGGCCATACCCCAAATAAAACCATAATTAGTAGTGCCGCAACCGAAATGGGTGCTCCATGGTGGCGATATTACGGCTTCATTATTAGCCATTACAATATGGCGGGTTTCTTTGGGGTCTCCCATAAAATGAAAAAGACGCTGTCCTTCCGGCACGTCAAAATAATAATACACTTCCATGCGGCGGGTATGGGTGTGTGGCGGAATAGAATTCCATACGCAACCGGGGTCTAATATGGTTAAACCCATTACCAGCTGGCAGCTTCTGATGCCTTCCAGATGAATGTATTTGTAAACAGTTCTTTTATTAGATGTTTCAATTGCGCCTAATTGTACAGGAGCTGCCTGCTCTTTGGTAAATTTTGTATTGGGGTAGGTGGCATGCGCCGGCGCTGATAATAAATAAAAAATTGCAGGGCTGCTTTTGTCGGCACTGGCAAAATTTATTTCTTGGGTGCCTTTACCCAGGTACAATGCATCCAGCTTGTTTAGTAAATACGATTCGCCTGCAGCATATACCATTCCCGCACCGCCCACATTGATGATGCCCAGTTCTCTTCTTTCTAAAAAATAATCGGCTTTCAGTTCTTCCGGGTTGGGCAGGCCAATGGTTTGTTGTACAGGTTTTACACCACCCACAATTACGCGGTCGCAATGAGAATAGGTGAGGTTTATTTTATCGTCCTGCATCAGTTGCTGTATTAAAAAATGATCACGCAGCTGCTGCGTATCCATTTGTTTGGCTTCGTTGGGGCTGATGGCAAAACGAACTTCCATTGCTGCAGAAGGACTGTACTGAAAGATTTGTGTGTACTGAAATTTCATATTGGTAGATACTTGCTTAAAGTTACTGGTAAAAGCTTATTGAAATGCTGCAGCGCTTACCGCCGGTTGAAGGGTGCGACGCAACGGCTGTTGATTTTTTTACTGCAGCCGGCAACCAAATTTTTGTTTTTTACAGGTAAGGTATCAGCGGGCCATCCAGCCACCATCTACAAACAAGATAGCACCATTTACATAATCGGATGCAGATGATGCCAAAAACACAACCGGCCCTTTAAAATCTTGTGGCTGGCCCCAACGGCCTGCTGGTATGCGTGCCAAGATAGACTCGCTGCGCACGGGGTCTTCTCTTAACGCCTGTGTATTATTAGTGGCAATATAACCGGGTGCAATGCCATTTACACAAATGCCTTTGCTGGCCCACTCATTGGCAAAAGCACGTACCAACCCTGCCACGGCAGATTTACTGGCGGTGTAACCAGGCACATTAATACCGCCCTGAAAACTTAATAATGAACAGGTGAAAATTATTTTACCACTGCCATTGGCTATCATATGGCTGCCAAACTCGCGGCCCAATATAAATTGCGCATTCAGGTTAATAGAAATTACTTTATCCCAATATTCATCCGGGTGTTCTGCAGCAGGCTTGCGCATAATAATGCCGGCATTGTTAATGAGTATGTCTATTTTATCAGCACTGGTAACTGTTTTTATAAATGCATACAACTGCTCACGGTCAGAGATATCTACTTTATGATATACAAATGACTGGCCGGTGGCTTCTACGGCGGCTTTGGTATCGTTGGCATTATCTACTACAGAAGCCCCAATAATGTTAGCGCCTGCTTCTGCCAATGCTACCGCATAACCCTGACCAATACCGGTATCGCAACCGGTAACCACTGCGGTCTTTCCTTTTAAACTGAATGATTCTAAAATACCCATTACTATATTGTTTTTGCGTTGATGGTTTCTTTTACTGCTAATTGCTGCCAGCCAAAATAGTTGCGGGCATTGTTGTAACAGATGTCCTGTATGGTTTGTCCAATCCAGTTAATGTCATTGGGCAATTCGCCGTTTTCTATTTCGTCTCCGTACAGGTTACATAATATTCTTCTGAAATACTCGTGGCGGGGGAAGGATAAAAAGCTGCGGCTATCGGTAATCATACCCACAAAACGACTGAGCAGACCCATATTGCTGAGGGCATTCATCTGTTTCATCATACCGTCTTTCTGGTCTAAAAACCACCAACCAGAACCAAACTGAACTTTACCAGCCACACTGCCATCATTAAAATTGCCAATCATGGTTGCAAACAATTCATTATCGGCAGGGTTTAAGTTGTAGATAATAGTTTTTGCCAGCTTATTATTGGTATCTAATCGGTTTAAGAATTTTGCCAATGCTTTTGCCTGAGAGAAATCGCCAATACTATCCCAACCGGTATCGGGGCCCAGTTGTTTTAACATGCGGGTATTGTTGTTGCGCAATGCCCCTAAATGGTATTGCTGCACCCAGCCCCGCTCACAATCCCACTCGGCAAAGGTTACCAGCATGGCCGATTTAAACTTGCGGTTCTCTTCCAGCGTTAATGCACCGCCCGAACGTATTTTAGCAAAAATGCCTGCTATTTCTGTAGAGGTATAATCTTCTGCATAAATTTCTTCCAGTCCATGATCACTTACACCACAGTTATTAGCTGCAAAATAATCATGGCGTTTTTTTAATGCCGCCAGATAATCGTTATACGTACTTATAGAAATATCTGCAGCTTTTTCCAGTAAGGTTAAATAGTTATTAAAGGTGGCCACATCATCCACATTCATGGCTTTATCTGGCCTGAATGCGGGAAACATCTTTACTTTCCATCCTTGTGCTGCCACTTCTTTATGATACTGCAAATCATCCACCGGATCATCAGTAGTACAAATCATTTGCACATTCATACGTTCCAGCAACCCTTTTACACTATAACCCGGTGTTTGCAACAGGGCAGAACTCTGCTCATATATTTTTACAGCAGTATCTTCATTTAATATATCTGTAATACCAAAATAACGCTGCAGTTCCAGATGCGTCCAATGATACAGCGGGTTGCGCATGGTATAAGGCACGGTTTTAGCCCATGCTTTAAACTTTTCAATATCCGGTTTATCACCGGTTATAAAAGATTCATCCACGCCGTTGGTGCGCATGGCTCTCCATTTATAATGATCGCCATTTAACCAAACCCGGCTGATATTATCAAAACGTTTATCTGCAGCTACTTCATTTGGCGGAAGATGATTGTGGTAATCCACTATTGGCATTTGCCTGGCAAACTCGTGGTACAAACGCTGTGCTGTTTCGGTTGACAGCAAGAAATTTTCATCTAAAAATTGTTTCATATGACAATGTTCTCATTATAATTCAAATACGGTTCTAAAATAGTAAATACCTGATGCCTAGGCTTTAAAAATTATGCAATCGTTGCCGAAATCATTTTCCGGCAATCTTTAAAATATTAACACCCGTTATTAATGTACAGTGAGAAGTATTTTTGTAGCCGGCAGTAACGCCTGTTGCAGCACCGTTGCGTCGCACTCTTCAGCAGCAAATGGTTATTGAACTATTCTTTTATATTCATCCCCTTGGTTAACTAAATTCAATAACATGGGTCAATGGCGTTTTGCCGGTTAAATAAACATGCATGCCTTTTGTACGTAAACTTCCAAAATGGGTGCTGTAGCGTTCTCCTTCCAGATCAGTAATTTGTTTATGCGTAACCAACCCAGGGCCAAAATAGATAGCGTCATTGCCCAATTTGTATACAGCCTGCTGTGCATTTAATAAATAATTATCGTTACCCATATCAGTAACACCGGTTAATTGTCCTCCTTCCTTAAAACAAAGTTCCACAGTAACGGCCACATCTTTCATGCCTTTAACTTCAATAGTTACCTGTGCCTTGCCTGCTGTCTCTGTAAGTGTAATAAAAGTTTCCAGCGTTTTTACATTGCTTACGGGCCGCTTACTAAAATCCATTTTATTCCAAAAGCGGTTATCAATACTGGGCGTTAAAGTATAGTCTCCATCTTTACGTCGTTTGTCTTTTGCCAATGGCTGGTAATAAGGCACCGAAATTTTTTTGTACAATTGGTAACCACTGGCTGTTTTCTTTATTCCCTCACTGTAAAAATAGCCCATACTAAAAAAGGCAGCAGAAAGGCGCATGTATTTTAAAGCAGCAGCTCCCTTGCGGTAGGTAAAAAA
>JANRMC010000145.1:0-6504 GCA_033761915.1 Flavihumibacter sp. | reverse complement strand
AACACCACCACCAAAACCGGTACCTGGACAGGTAATGCCTCCACCCTTTCTATTACTGCCAGTTTTCCCTTAAGTGCAGGAGACACTTTGAAGCGCCTTAACTATACCTGGCGCATTAATGATTCTGGATTAGACTATGTAAAATCAAGCACCAATGTGCCGGGCGGTACCAATATTTTAAACCTGCGTAAGAAATAATTTTTTGGGGTTGGGCCAGCAGTAGTATACTATGCAACAGTTGTTGCGTCGCACCCTTCAGCCACAAAACAATAGTATACAAAACACATCAGGCTGCCTTTGTACTTATAAAGCGTACCAGACTTCTTTTAGCTATGGGTAATAAACTTTCTTCAACCGGGTATTGCAATTCGGTTTCTATACTAAACACAGCCGGATTGGGTAAATGGCTGCGTTCTTTTATTAAACTGGCTTTTATATTTTCATAGGTATTTACAAAACTGCGTTGCCAGTTAGCCACAAACTGGGTTTTAATACTGCGGTATTTTTCATCGTGCTTTTCAAAAATACTCAGGCGGTACTCATACACTGTTGTTTGCCTTGCCTTGCCACCTGCCAGAAAAAAATAGCCTTCATTGTTTTCAAGCGTTAATAAACCCACGGGTGCAATAACCAGGCTGTCTTCAATCAGCTCATAAATTTCTGCCCCGTTTTTAAGTGTAGGTTTAATAGTGGCTTCTGCATATTGTATAATTGTTTCCAGTTCCTGCATCACTTCATCGTCTTCTATCATCTGCTGGTACAGCAGTTGCAGTTTTTCCATTTGTATGCCGCTCAGGCGTTTGGGGAAATGATCTTGCAGAAATTTTTTATTCTGCTTAAAAGACAGCAGATTGTTGTAATGAAAAACTACATCCGACAACTGTGGGTATAATTTATTCTGGTTAAAATGCCGGTTCACCTCCTGCAGGTAGGCCAGCAGGGTGTATTTTTTCAGTTCAAAATCTATGTAGCCATCGGCAAACCAGGTTTCTGATAATTGTTTCATAGTTAAACAGGTTAAGTATACAGTAATTTACAAAAATCAACGCTTATTCAAAAGGGCTGTTTATCTTTAATTTTCTAAAATTTACGCCATGCAAAAAATAGGGCCCCTCTTGTTGTTGGTTATTAGCTTAACGTCGTGCACACATCGTTATTATGTGGTGCGCCATGCAGAAAAAGCAGCACCCAATGCCACTATGAGCAGTGATGTGCCCCTTTCTGCCGAAGGGGAGCAGCGGGCTCTTGCATTAAAAAACCTTTTGCTAAATAAGGATATTGCAACCATTTATGCTACCAACTATAAACGTACCCGCTCTACCGCAGCGCCACTGGCCACTGCATTAAATACAGAAATAAATCTTTACAATCCATCAGACACCGGCTTTGTTAACCGTTTGAAAATTCTTAAAAACAACACGTTAATTGTAGGGCACAGCAATACGGTAGATGATCTGGTAAATAAACTTTGTAATGAAGTGAAAGTACCGGCCGATTTAAAAGACAGTGAATACGATAACCTCTACGTAATCCGTTATAGCCGTTTTTTTAAAACAAAAATTACGTTTAAGGCATTAAAATACGGTGCGCCTTCTCATTAAAATAGCTGCGCAAGGCACTGCTGTTAACAGGTGCGACGCAACGGCTGATGAAGCATGATATACCGCTGGCTACAAAATAAAAAAGTGGAAAACCTGGTTGTTTTCCACTTTGCTTTTTTATAGTAATCTGTTTATTTAAACCTCACGGTCGCTATTAAAATTTTCTAATTCTTTAGCAACGGCTGTTAAAAAAGTAGCCCCTAATGCGCCATCTACAATACGATGATCGTAACTCATACTTAAATACATCATATGGCGGATGGCAATACTATCACCTTGTTCTGTTTCTATAACCACAGGGCGCTTTTTAATTGCACCCACAGCCAGTATGGCCACTTGTGGTTGATTAATAATAGGTGTGCCCATTAAACTGCCAAAAGTGCCCACATTGGTTAAAGTAAACGTACCGCCTGCAGTATCATCTGGCTTTAGTTTATTGTTGCGGGCATTATCTGCCAGTGTGTTTACGTTTTTAGAAAGCCCTACCAGGTTTAACTGGTCGGCATTTTTAATAACCGGCACAATTAAGTTACCACTGGGCAGTGCAGTGGCCATACCAATATTAATATCTTTCTTCACTATAATTTTATCGCCATCTATTGAGCTGTTTATTAAAGGATATTTCTTAATACACTTTACAATAGCTTCTATAAACAATGGTGTAAAAGTAATTTTAGTGCCTTCTCTTTTTTCAAAAGAAGCTTTTACTTTATCTCTCCATAACACCAGGTTGGTAACATCAGCTTCTGTAAAACTGGTTACATGCGGACTGGTATGCTTGCTATCCACCATGTGTTTAGCTATCATCTTGCGCATGCGATCCATTTCTATAATCTCAGCATTACCACTATAGCTAATTGTGGAAGGAGCAGTAGTATTTACTGCTGGTTTAGTGTTAGTTGCCATAACCGGTGCTTTTGCAACCGGCGCTTGTTTTGCATAATCTGGCACAGCGCCGCCGTTTTTAGCAGCTACGTATTCTAAAATATCTTTTTTGGTAACACGTCCTTCATTGCCGGTGCCGGGTATGCGTTCCAGCTCCGTCATAGCAATACCTTCGCTGGCGGCAATATTTAAAACCAATGGAGAATAAAAGCGATTAGCGGCAACACCATTAACGGCAGCCGTTGCAACAGCCTGTACGGGTGTGGCAACCGGTACATAAGGCACTTCAATCTCCTCCTCTGGCGCTGCAGGCACGGGTGCGGGGGCAGCAGTTACATTTTCAGCAGTGCCGGTTCTTATTTTGGCAATAACGGCACCAATAGGTACCACATCGTTTACGTTAAATAAAATACTTTCTATAACACCCTCGGCTGTGCTGGGCACTTCGCTGTCAACTTTATCAGTGGCAATTTCCAAAACCGTTTCATCCATCTTTACAAAGTCGCCAACATTCTTGTGCCACTTTAAAACAGTAGCCTCCATAATACTTTCACCCAACTTAGGCATTACCAGTTCTGCTAAAGCCATATTAATTTAATTTTCTGTTTGTATTTGGTTACCAGCCGGGGTAATACTATTAAGCCTTGGTTGCGTCGCACACGTATACTGCATCAACACAGGCAACAGTTTAGAACCAAAAAACGGCAAGCTATTTTAACCGGCCAAAGGTAATCATTTGCCAACAATCGTTAGCAGTATTTACAAACTGTTTTTATTCGTTTTCTACAATAAATTTACGCAGCAAATTAAGGGCATTCATAGCAGTTGTATCAATATTTCTGCGGCGGTCAAACCTAAACTGAAATAAAGTTGCTTCAATTTTATTTTTATTCCCCACGCCAACCCAAACCGTACCCACCGGTTTCTCTTCGGTACCGCCATCGGGGCCCATTATACCAGAGGTGGCCACCACATAATCACAGCCAAGTGTTTTTAAAGCTCCGGCTACCATTTCTTTTACGGTAGCCTCACTCACCGCACCATATTCTTGTATGGTTGCAGGTGCCACACCCAGCACCTCTTGCTTTACCGTGTTGGCATAGCTAACCACACCACCTTTATAATACGCACTGCTGCCGCGTTGCGCTGTTATTAATTGTGCAATAAAGCCGCCCGTGCAACTTTCTGCCGTACCCATGGTTTTGCCTTTTTTCAAAAGCAGGTTAGCTACTACGTTTTCTAAAGATGCATCGGTATCTGTAACCAACACATCAGAAAGCTGCTGCTTTAGTTGGGTATGCAACTCAGTTACTACCGCTTCCAGTACCTGTTTATCGTTGCCTTTTGCAGTAAGCCGCAAACGCACCAGGCCATGGTTAGGCAGGTAGGCCAGCTTTACAATGGGGGGCAAATTTTCTTCAAAGTCTTTTATACGTTCTGCCAGCATCGATTCTCCCACACCATAGGTTACCATTGTTTTTGATACGATGGCAGGCATTGCAAAAGCCTGCTGTAGTTTAGGCAATACGCTATCTGTCATCAATCCTTTCATTTCATGCGGCACACCCGGTAACGATACATATACTTTCCCGTTTTTTTCAAACCACATGCCGGGGGCTGTACCCCGGGCGTTATGCAAAACCGTACAAACATCCGGTACTTCGGCCTGTTTAATATTCCGCTCCAGCATCATTGCAGCCGGGCGTTTAAACACTTTTTCAAACAAATGCTTAATATGCTCCAGCACTTTTTCATTCATCACCATTTTACCACCAAAATACCCGCACAATAAAGGTTTGGTAATATCATCAGCCGTTGGGCCAAGACCACCGGTCATAATAATAATGCTGGCTTCCTGGCTTTCTTCATCCAAAGCTCTAATAATATCTTCCCGGTTGTCTCCAACGGCCACGCGGCGGCGTACCCATACGCCCATTTTATTCAGTTCCTGTGCAATCCATGCGCTGTTGGTATCCACCACCTGCCCAATTAACAATTCATCACCAATAGTAATAATAGAAGCATTTAAAAAAGATGTACTCATGCGTAAAATTCTAGGAAGCAAATATCAGTTAAAAAGAAATGCCATCATAAATAGCACTTAAACTAATTGCAGAACCAATAGAAGGAAATGAAAGCTGCTCAGTAACTTTTGAAAACTCTGTAAGCAGCCATTTGTTATCGTCTGTTTTAAGATAATGTTCAACCCGTAATTTTCGTGAATCTACAAGGATATATTCTTTCAATCCTGAAATACTCCGGTAAAGTGCAAATTTTTCAATACGATCATATCGTTCTGTCGATTTTGATAGAATTTCTATGATTACTGTTGGGTTAGTAATCGTATCATTTTCATCATCCGTAAACAACGGGTCTTCGCAAATCAATACAATATCCGGATACGTATACAGAGAATTTTCTTTTACATGTACTCTCAAATCACTGCCATAGGGTTGGCATTTTTTGCCTTTCAATAGCAACCCCAGTTCAATAAAAAGATTACTGAAAATTTTATTGTGGTTAAAACTCGCACCTGACATGACGAATACTTCACCCTGATAATACTCATGCTTTACAACAGCCTTCCGTTCTTCAGAAAGATACTGTTGCGGTTCAATAAAATTATATTTAGGAACGGGCTCCTGTAAGTCGCTGTCCATATAATAAAATTAATTCATTTAGTTTTGGGTTAATAATTTTTTTTATGCGTCTAGCCATTTCAGCAGGGATTTTACTTATCACTTTAACCACTACTGCACAACCCATAAAAGAACAATTACAAAAAGCGGTGCAAGGCCTGCAAAACGACAGCCAGTTGCAGCATGGCATTGTAAGTCTTTCTGTTTACAATACTCAAACCAATGAAATGGTGTTTGAGCAATGGCCGCAATTGGGCCTGGCACCTGCCAGTACCCAAAAAATTTTCACCAGTATTGCTGCTTTTGATCTGCTGGGTAAAGACTACCGGTTTAAAACACAACTGGGTTATGATGGAGTTATTAAAGACACCCTGCTGCAGGGTAATTTGATTATAAAAGGAAGCGGAGACCCTACACTGGGAAGCTTCCGTTTCAGTAAAGCCACCGAAATGGAACAAATAAAACAATTAGCCCTTCCGTTTCTAAAATTGCCGGTAAGAAAATTAAGCGGCAATATTATTATTTACGATCAGCATTTCTCAGCACAATCAATACCCGATGGGTGGATATGGCAGGATATAGGTAATTATTACGGCGCCGGCAGCAACAGTATTAACTGGAACGAGAATCAGTTTACCCTGCAATTAGATGCCGGTGATAAACCCGGCACAGACGTTTTGCTTTCAAACAGCACCACATCGTTTTATACCGGCCGTTTTATAAACGAGTTAAAGGCTGGCCCCAAAGGCAGTGGAGACAATGCCTATATCTACTTGGCTCCACACTACGGTTTATATCCCCTGGTAAAAGGCACAATACCGGCAGCGGCAAAAAACTTTGAAATAGCAGGCGCCAACCCCAACCCGGAAAAATTTTTCCTTTACCTGCTAAAAGATTTTTTATACAGTCAGCAGTTTAAATGGACTGAACCCAGTGGCTGGACCAGCGCCCCATCTATCAGCCAGATAGTTTCAGATACGGTACAGCAATTTACACCCATCCATACCCACTACTCTCCCCCGCTGGATTCTATCAATTATTTCTTCCTGCGCAAAAGCATTAACCTGTATGGCGAAGCATTGGTGAAAGTAATGGCTCTTGAAAAAAAGGGGTATGCTGATACACAAACAGGCGTGGCAATCTTAAAAGATTTCTGGGCCGGCAAAGGCATCAGCAATGCGGCGCTAAATATAACAGATGGCAGCGGCCTCTCTCCGCAAAACCGCGTTACCACAACATCTTTAATACAGGCATTGCAATATGCCAGCAAGCAGACTTGGTTTCCTTCTTTTTACAATGCATTGCCAGAATATAATGGCATGAAAATTAAAAGCGGTTCTATCAATGGCTGCCGCTCTTTTGCCGGCTACCACACCAGC
>JANRMC010000144.1:0-4476 GCA_033761915.1 Flavihumibacter sp. | reverse complement strand
GTAAGGCAGATGCTCTGAACCAGCTGAGCTAAACTCCCTTTTTTTGTTGGGAGTGCAAAGATAAGGTTGGATACTTTTTCTCCAAATTTTTTTTAGTCTTTACACAAAATAAATTATTACACCACCTCCCCCTCCAAATCATAATCGTATGCCTTGGTAATGCGGGCATTTACAAATTCTCCAATGGGCAATTTTTTATCTGATTGCAGTATTACTTCATTATCTACTTCCACACTGTCAAACTCTGTGCGGCCCAAATAGCGGCCAGCTTCTTTTTTATCTATAATCACCTTAAAGGTCTTACCTACTTTTTCCATATTTTTCTCCAGCGATATCTCCTGCTGCACTTCCATAATTTCCTGCGCCCGTTCCGCTTTTTCTTCGGCAGGCACATCATCCACTAAATCGTGGGCACTGGTACCTTCTTCATGACTGTATTGAAAAATGCCCACCCGGTCAAAACGCTGGCGCTGTAAAAACTGTTTCAATTCTTCCACATCATCCCTCGTTTCGCCCGGAAAACCAGTAATTAAAGTGGTACGCAAACAAATGCCCGGTACTTTTTCTCTTACCGCCTGCACCAGCTCTTCCATTTCTTCGCGGGTTATCTGGCGTTTCATCGCCTTCAGCATATTATTGGCGGCATGCTGCAGTGGCATATCCAGGTAATTGCAAATATTATCCCGCTGCCGCATCACATCCAATATCTCCAGCGGAAACTTTGAAGGGTATGCATAATGCAGCCGTATCCACTCCAGCCCTTTCACATCGGCCAGGCGGTTCATTAAATCGGGCAATGTGCGTTTTTTGTACAGATCCAAGCCATAATAGGTCAACTCCTGTGCAATCAGCATCACTTCCTTTACACCTTTTTTAACCAGCGCTTCTGCTTCTGCCACCAGTTCTTCTATAGGTTTGCTTATGTGGCCGCCACGCATTAACGGTATGGCACAAAAAGAACAGGTACGGTTACAGCCTTCGCTTATTTTTAAATAAGCATAATGTTTGGGTGTAGCCAGCAACCGCTCTCCCAGCAATTCTGTTTTATAATTAGCATTCAATTGTTTCAGCATCAAGGGCAGTTCCATGGTACCAAACCACGCATCCACTTCTGGTATTTCTTTTTCCAGATCATCGCGGTAGCGATGGCTGAGGCAGCCCGTAACATATACTTTATCCAGTTTGCCTTTTTGCTTTAAAGCCACCTGGTCTAAAATGGTGTTTATAGATTCTTCTTTTGCCTTATCAATAAAGCCACAGGTGTTTACCACCACAATATTATGATCCAGCTTTGGGTTCTCGTGCACCACATCAATGGCATTGGCGCTTAACTGGCCGCTCAGCACTTCGCTGTCAACCATATTTTTACTGCAGCCCAGTGTAATAATATTAACCTTGTCTTTTTTTAGTGTACGTGCTTTCATGTGGCGGCAAAGATAAGTAAGTAAAATTTTATGGTACCGGCTGTGGTTTTTCATAGCAGCATCGTTCCGCCCAAAAGGCGGACACTTCAGCAGCATAACAAGGCATAAGCTAAAAGGTACAGGGTGTAAGTACCTAAGCCTTTTACCCTATACCTTTTACCATAGTTGAAGTGTGCGACGCAACGGCTGCTTAACCGGAGTTACAGGTGCCGCCTACCAAAAAAATTATTGGCAACCCTGGCGGCGGCGGGTATCAATTAAATACTGAATCTTCCATTGGCCGTTAAAGCGCACCAGTTGAAAAGAGTTTACCCCGCAGTGGCTGAAGTTGCCTTTGTAATAAAATTTATAGGGCGTCCAAACAATGGCAAGGTTAGCATCTACTTTTACGGTTTCAAAAACGATACGCTCATCTGCATCACCGGCCTGCAGTTTGGCAATAGAAGTACTGAAACCACTAACCGCCTCGTTACGCACTATCGTTTTACCTTCTTTGGTAATCATGATGGTTTGCAACACGGCACTGTCTGCAAATACCGTTGTAATACCCCCGGCGTCTGCATTCTTCATGGCAGTAAACAATGCATTTACGGTGGCTTTTACAGAATCTTCTGCGGTTTGTGCTTTTGCATTGGCCGTAAAAAGTGCCGCTGTTAATAAAACTAAAAATAATCTCATGTTAACGTGTTTTAAGATTTTTTGGCAAGTAGTTGGACTTTAAATGTAAAACCAACAGATATGATATCGAAAACTTTTACACAAGCGGCTCTCTTTTTATTGGCTGCTGCAATAGCGGCCAGTTGCAGCACCACACGCAATACTTCTTACCCGCCGCCACGTAATAACGGGCCCGTTGTTATTGTAGACGGACGGAACGATTTACCACCCGGCCATTCTAAAAAGGTGTACGGAGACCGGTCGGCACGTAACCATGCACCCGGGCATACCAAACGTTATGGTTACAGCCAGCGTGGTTACTACCCGCTTATTATTATACGCACACCCAATATTATAATTGGCCGCTTTAATGATGGCCGCTATTACCACCGCAACCGCGATGGGTTTATATACTGGATGGGACCCGACCGTCGGTTTTATTTAGACGATCGATACCTGAGAGATATTGATTATGATGAACGTGAATACCGCGATTGGTATGGCAAGAAAAACGATTATTATAAAGATCGCCGAGACAGGGATGATGACGGTGATGATGACCGCAACGATTACAAACACAAACACAAGGGACGGAAACATTAATATAACACGCGGGATCTATCAACTAAAAAGGTCTGGCAGTTGGCCAGACCTTTTTTATATTTTAACCCTACCCGCTTACATGTAACCTAATATTTTTAACATGCTCTGAGCGGTTTGTTCTTTGGCATATACCCAATCTACCAGTTTGCCATTTTTATCGTGTCCAACTATAATATGTTTGGGCGATGGTATGAGGCAGTGTTTAATACCACCGTACCCGCTAATCTGATCCTGGTAGGCACCGGTATGAAAGAAGCCAACATACAAAGGCTCTCCATTGGTGGCTTTGGGTAAAAACACTTCGTTTATATGTTCTTCAGAATCGTAGTAATCGTGGCTATCGCAGGTAATGCCACCCAATACCACCCGCTGGTATTCTTCATCCCATTTATTAATGGGCAGCATTAAAAATTTCTCTCCTATACCCCAGGTATCGGGCAGTGTGGTAATAAAAGAAGAGTCAATCATGTACCATATTTCGCGGTCGTTCTGCACTTTCTGGCCAACAACGCTGTACACATGCGCCATACTTTCACCAACGGTGTAGCTGCCAAACTCTGTAAAAATATGCGGCATGGGTACTTTAGCCTTTTTACAGCTTTGCTTAATGTTGCGCACAATCTCATTAATCATAAACTGGTAGTTATAATCAAACCCCAGTGAATGTTTAATAGGAAAGCCGCCACCAATATTGATAGAATCCAGCTCTGGACAAATTTTCTTAAGCTGGCAATACAGGTTAATTACCTTGTTTAATTCGCTCCAGTAATAGATATCGTCTTTAATGCCTTTGTTTAAAAATATATGCAGCATCTTCAGCTGAAAGCGGTCTTCCTGACCTTCAATTTTATCTACATAAAACTCCAGCACGTCTCTTGCACGCATACCCAACCGGCTGGTGTAAAACGGAAAATTGGGTTCTTCTTCCGCTGCCACCCGGATGCCCAGCTTAAAGGGCACCTTTACTGTTTTTTTATAATGCTGCAGTTCTTCCTTATTATCCAGTATGGGTATTACGTTTTTAAACCCGTTGTTAAGCAAACCGGCAATACGGCTGGTATAGGTTTTTTGTTTGTAGCCGTTACAGATAATAAAGGTATCCTTATTAATCTTTTTCTTATCGTACAGCTTTTTTATAATCTCAATATCGTAGGCATAAGAAGTTTCTAAATGAATATCATGCTTCAGCGCTTCTTCCACCACAAAAGAGAAATGAGAGCTTTTGGTGCAATAACAATAATTGTAACTTCCTTCATACTTATGCCGCTTAATGGCCGTATCAAACATCTTCTTGGCTTTTCTTATTTGCATACCAATTTTAGGCAAATAGGTCAATTTCATTGGGGTGCCATGTTTATCAATCAGCGCTTTCAGATCAAGACCATTAAACTGCAGGTAGTTATCTTTTACTTCAAAACCTTCTTGCGGAAAGTTAAAGGTTTGCTTCACCAGGTCGGTGTAAGTATTATTCATTTACTGTAAAAAAAGAATGGGTTAACAATATTGTTACAGGCTGCCAGTACCCTTTTTACCGGGGGCACACAAAAATAACTATTTGAGAAAAATATATAGTTTTTTTTTGCCCCGGCTTTAGTGGTGCTATCAGGCATCGTTGCGTCGCACACTTGTGCAATAGCAGGTTATTGGTCCATGGTTTATACTTAATGGTATTGCTTTGGACCATAAACTATTGACACTGGACATACTTCAGCACAAGTGTGCGACGCAACGATGCTAGGCGGAGTGCAGTTGCTGGTTAAAAAAAATCCCGGCTTGTTGCAAGCCGGGACTG
>JANRMC010000143.1:0-16756 GCA_033761915.1 Flavihumibacter sp. | reverse complement strand
CCAGGCCCGCCGCGATCTGACCGAGCCGCCGCCCGACACCGCAGAGGGTGTGCGGATCGTGGTGCGCGGCAACGGGCAGCGTTATTTCATCCACCTGCGCAGCTCGGGCACGGTCCTGCCCTGGCAATATTACCAGGCGGGCATCGTCTTCACCAAATGGCAACCCAAAAATGTTATTCTTCAGGTTACTTACTTTGTTGGGGTCAAATTGAGAAAGGTCTGTCATAAAATGAGTCTGTATCAAAAACGTTGCGCAAGTTAGCGCAGTATGCAATAGAAGCAAAAAAATCATCAACCGTTGTACCCGCCGGTGTTAAAAGCCTGCATTAAATGTTAATTTATTGGTGCGGGCACCGGGCCGCAATGCTTTGCGCAACTGTTGTTGCGACGCTCCGTTCAACATTTGCACATGTCTGAACCCTTTGGCCGGAAAATTGTTTATATACCGGGTAAAAAATAAGATTGAAAAAATTGATAGTGAGGGGTTTGTTTTTCACCTAATTTTGCCCCATCAAACAGGTTATGAAGAAAACACACATAATTATCCTGGTACTGATTGCCGCTGCCATTGCAGTTTTAATAAGCTTTACCGGCAATATTACCACCTACGAAACAGTAGCTTCTGCCCGCCAGAAAGAAGGCAAATTTGTACGCATGATTGCCAAGCTGGATAAAACCCAGCCCATTCAGTACGACGCTATTAAAAATCCCAACTTTATGGTGTTTACAGCGGTAGACACTTTAGGACAAACCACAAAAGTGGTCTATCACAACTCAAAACCTACCGATTTTGAAATGAGCGAACGCCTGGTGCTAAATGGTAAAATGCAAAACGGACAATTTGAGTGTAAAGAAATGCTCATGAAATGCCCCTCTAAATACAAAGACGATCCCAACGCAGCTAAAAAGAACCTAACTACTAATTAATTTGAACGCGGTATATGAACTATCCTGGTGAACATTTATGGCCCGGTTTACTGGGGCACTTTTTAATTATACTTTCATTTGTTGCTTCTTTAGTTGCCACCATCGCTTATTTCAAAAGCAGCAATGCCCGGTTAGATAATGAGGCGCTTAGCTGGAAGCGTTTGGCCCGGCTATCATTTATAGTAGAAAGTGCGGCCGTGTTTGCTGTGTTTGGCATTATCTATTTTATTGTTTCCACGCATAAGTTTGAATATTACTACGCCTGGAATCATTCCAGCAAAGACCTTAGCGCCAGTTACCTTTTTAGTTGTATCTGGGAGGCGCAGGAAGGTAGTTTTCTGCTATGGACCATCTGGCATTCAATTTTAGGATTAATACTCATTAACAAAGCCGGTAAATGGGAAGCACCGGTAATGACTGTGATCAGCTTTGCGCAGCTTTGCCTGGCCACCATGATAATTGGTATTTATCTGGGCGATGCAAAAATTGGTATTAATCCCTTTTTATTGGTGAGAGAAGTGTTTCAGGATGCACCTATTTTCAGCCGGCAGGATTATCTCAGCTTAGAATCGATGCAGGATGGTAAAGGCCTGAACCAGTTATTACAAAACTATTGGATGGTTATTCACCCGCCCGTATTGTTTTTAGGGTTTGCTTCTACCATTGTGCCTTTTGCCTATGCTATTGCCGGCCTTTGGAAAAAAGATTATACCGGGTGGACCAAGATTGCCTTACCGTGGAGTTTGTTTTCTGCTTGTATACTTGGTTTGGGTATTATGATGGGGGCCGCATGGGCCTATGAATCGCTCAGCTTTGGTGGCTTCTGGGCATGGGATCCGGTAGAAAACGCCTCGCTGGTGCCCTGGTTAATAATGGTGGCGGGTTTGCATACACAGGTTATTTTTAATGCCACCGGCCATTCTCTAAGAGCAACCTACTTATTTTTTATACTCTCATTTTTCTTCATTCTGTTTTCTACCTTTTTAACCCGAAGCGGGGTATTGGGCGATAGCTCTGTACATGCTTTTGTTGACAACGGAATGAACTGGCAGTTGATAATTTTTATGGCCGTATTTCTGTTGCCAGCTTTGTTTTTATTTTTTAAAAATTACAAACAGGTACCACATATCAATAAAGAAGAAGCTACTGATGCCCGCGAGTTCTGGATGTTTATTGGTTCGCTGGTGTTCTTTTTATCGGCCCTGGTAATTACGTACCAAACTGCATTCAATCCCATTTACAATAAAATAACAGGTGCCACTACTGCCGCACCAGAAGACCCTGAGTTTGCCTATAACAAAATACAGATTTTTGTTGCTGTGGTACTTGGCTTACTGTCTGCCATTGCTCAATACCTGAAGTATAAAAACACCAGCCGCGCTTATTTTATTAAGAAAATGGCAGTGCCTACTTTATTATCACTGATAATTTCTTTATCTATAAGTATTTGGGGCGGTATCAATTTTACAAAGCATGGTGCCGGTTTCTTAGGTGCTATTCATCTGGCAATTTTTGCCAGCGTATATGCTATAATAGCCAATGCTGCGTACATATGGTCGGGCCTTAAAGGCAATTTAAAAACGGCCGGTGCATCTGTGGCGCACGTGGGTTTTGGTATGATGTTGCTGGGTATATTAATAGCTTCTGCAAAAAAAGAAGTGTTGAGCCGCAACAATGGTATTTTACTAAACTTTGGTAAAGAGTCTAAAGAAAACCCCATGGAAAACCTAACTCTGGTAAAAGGGTTAAGAACTGATATGGGTAAGTATTGGGCCACATACGAGCATAACGACAGCCTTACTAATTTTGGCAATATCAATTATTTTAAAATCAATTTTGAGTCGAAAACGGGTGGCGATAAATTTACCTTGTACCCCAACCTGATACGCAATACTAAGGGACAGGAAGGTTTTTCTAATAACCCGGATGCCAAGCATTATTTTACTAAAGATATTTTCACGTATATCAGTTATGCCAGTACTATAGACCGGGAAAAAGACACGGCCAGTTATAAACCGTATGCCGTTAAGCTGAATGATACCATTTTCTATTCTACCGGCTTCATGGTTTTAAACAAGGTTACAGTTAACCCCGATAACGATAAATATCATTATACAACTGGCGATACGGCTTTAATGGCGGAAATAAAAATTACTTCTTACGACAGCAGTGGTTATTTGGCAAGACCGGTTTATGCTGTTAAAAATGCCCAGGTAGCTGTTTTGCCTGATACTGTGTTTTCTCAAAATCTCGCCATTGCATTTACCAAAGTTTTAAACGATAAAGAGATTGAACTTCAGGTAAAAGAATCTGGGAAGATGATACCCTTTGTATCCTTAAAAGTATATGAGTTTCCACATATTAATGTGCTGTGGCTGGGCACTATTGTAATGATTATTGGTTTTGTAATGAGTATGTGGAGACGGGTGAAGCAATACCGTTCTGCCTGATTTTAAGAAAAAATTTTATTGCCCCGCAGGTTACTTCATTCTTCTTCTTTGTATTTACTGCAAATGCTGCTGTTATGTGCAGCAATACGGGTAAAATTGTTGCCTGTTGTTTTACTGTATAAGGGTGCGACGCAAGTAAAGTTGCCATGAAAAACAACTGCTGGTAAAACCTTATTTGTTACTTAACAGCACCTGCTTGATGGTATAAATCTTTTTGACTATTTTTAAATGATGCAACTGACGGAATTCTATAAAAAATACAAAATGCTGCTGCTGGCGGTGGCTTTTGCTTTTGTTAGTAACACTGTTGCTGCACAGGAAGAACCTGCTTTACCCGATACACTTCCGGCGGGTGTGGTAAGGCCCGAATTGGGACCCAATGATACCATACCGGTGCCTGCAAAAATTGCTGATGGCACTTTGATTCCACTGTCTAATTTAGAATGGGTTTGGGTTACCAGGCCTGCGCCTGAAAGTATGAAGAAGCGGATTGCAGAATGGACCAGATTGCGTAATGCGGTGTATGTTACATACCCGTATGCACGCCGTGCTGGTACGGTGCTGAATGAAATTAATTACCGGCTGAAAGGAATTACTAATAAAGAACAGCGAAAAAAAATTATACAATCGAGGGAGAAGGATTTGCGCAGGGAGTTTACAGAGCCGCTTACTAATTTATCTGTTTACCAGGGGAGGGTTTTAATGAAACTGATTAACCGGCAAACCGGCAATAACTGCTACGAAATTATAAAAGAGTACAAAGGTGGTTTAACGGCCCGTTTCTATCAAACCGTTGCATTTTTCTTTAACAGCAGCTTAAAGCAGCCTTATGATGCTTCTGGTGACGATGCACAAATAGAACAGATTGTTTTGGAAGTGGAACGTATGTACGGTGGCCGTTAATTACAAGCGCTGAATTTTTGCAATAAGCCCCGTGGTAGAAAATCCTTCTACAATTTTATTGATAACAACGTTTCCGCCATTTGCTATTACTTCTTTAGCGCCAACTACCTGTTCAACCGTATAGTCGCCTCCTTTCACCAACACATCGGGCATTAAAGTGGTAATAAGATTCAGGGGGGTATCTTCATCAAAAATAACCACGGCATCCACCATTACCAGCGATGCTATTAACAGGGCCCTGCTTTGCTGGTTGTTTACAGGGCGGCTGTCGCCTTTCAATCTTTTTGTAGAAGCGTCTGAGTTAACACCTACAATTAAAATATCTCCCTCTTTTGCAGCAGCTGATAATGAAAAAATATGTCCCTCATGCAAAATATCAAAGCAGCCATTGGTAAAGGCAATTTTCTTTTGTAAAAACTTCCAGCGGTACACTTCTTTTTCCAGCTGTGGAAGGGTAAATATTTTTTGCTGTATAATGCCGGTGTGTTTCATAATTAAAATTGCTAGCAGTTAAGTGGCGGGTGTGGTTGTTTTGTTTTTATTGTTCAGCAAAGGAAATAAAACAAGTGTTGCCGCACCAAAAAACAATATCATAAAAAATTGTACCAGCCATAAAATCCAGCCAAAGGCGTTGCCAATATTTTCATCCAAACCATATAGCAGCATGGTTTGTTGTACCAGAAAAGGGTAGGCGCCAATGCCACCTTGTGTGGCAATCATACCAATACTGCCCATAGATAGTACAGAGAATGATTCTTTAATACCGTAGATGCTGGTTTCTTTCATAGCAAACATACCAATCCAGATGCTAACCAGGTACAAAGCCCATATTAATACGGTATGAAAAATAAACCAGCCCTTGTTTTTTATATGCCGTATACTGGTTAAGCCATGCCAGATGTTTTTTATAACCTGCTTTATTTTTTGCACAACATGAATATGTGCAAAACGGTGCAGCAAAAAGCGCAGCAATAAAATAAATACGGCCAATGCAGCAATGGTTATTACAGTATTTAACCAACTGAAGCCACCAGCTTTATCTGTAATAATGTTGCTGATGGTGGTTTGGGCGTAGCTTCCAATAATATCAATTTGAGTAAAAAAGGTAATTGCAAAAACTATCAGCAGGCAAACCAGATCAAAAGCCCGTTCTGCCACAATGGTGCCCACCAGTTTATCGGCAGGTACTTTTTCGTAGCGGGCCAGCACAGTACACTTGGCCACTTCGCCCATGCGGGGTACAAACTGATTAAAAAAATAGCCCAGTAAGACAGCCATATAGGTATTTACAATGCCGGGGTTATAACCAAGAGGCTGCATCAAAATCTTCCAGCGTACCGCCCGGCTAAAATGACTTACCAGCAACGCAACAACAACCGGAATGATGAGCCAGAAATTGGCATGAGTAATGGCCGATTTCATTTTCTCCCATTGCTCATGGCTGATCTTACCTACACTCCACCACACTAAAAAAATACCCAACCCTAAAAACAATACGTATTGCAGCAGGTTAACTATTTTTTTATTCATAAAACAAATGGGTTAATGGTCTAAAGTCGGTTACCGTCTTTCGGAAAAACAATCCAGGGTTTAAAGGTTTTAGCTGCTTCAAATGGCAGGGTGGCATAAGATATTACAATCACCACATCACCCACCGCACCCTGGCGGGCAGCCGGGCCATTAAGGCAACAAACACCTGAACCCCGTTTGCCCTTAATAAGATAAGTTTCTATGCGGCTGCCGTTATTTACATTCACCACCTGCACTTTTTCATTTTCTATCATATTGGCAGCATCCATGAGGTCTTCATCAAGGGTTAAACTACCTACATAATTTAAATTGGCCTCCGTAATTTGTAAACGATGTACTTTGGATTTTAGCACTTCTATTTCCATAATAAAATAAAGATAACGTGTAATAAGTAAAATAAATAAGGGGTTACCGGCAGTTGTGCAATACTCAGCCGTGGTTGCGTCGCACACTTCAGCTTTTATATTGCTGATGGGCGTTTCAACTGCTTAAGTGTGCGACGCAACTACTGTACAACAGCGTTGTGCTGCTGGTAACATAAAAAAAGAACTGAAACGGCTGCAAGCTAAATAAGTTTGTGCAAATAAATAGTTAGTTTAAAACAAGGTTATCTATTAACCGTACTTCATTCTGAAAAGCGGCTATAAGGGCAACCAAGGGTTGTTGTCCATTCCAGCTATTAATGGGCTGTAGGGTATTGGCATCTGCAATTGCTACATAATCTATTTTAAACTGATGCTGCAACAGCAATTGGGTGGCATTGTTTATTAAAGCAGCCGGGGGCTGTTGTTGCAATTGGTCTTTTATGGTAAAAAGCGCTTTTGAAATAGCAACGGCCTGTTGGCGTTCGGTTGCATTCAGGCGCATGTTGCGGCTGCTCATGGCCAGCCCATCGGGCTCTCGCAGGGTAGGGCAGGTGTGCAGGGCTGTGTGGCTGCTTATTAATGATAGCAGCTTTTTTACCACCATGCATTGCTGGTAATCTTTTTGCCCCATGTATAAATTAGTAGCCGGCAAAATGCTTAAAAGCAGGTGCATTACCTTACACACCCCCTGAAAATGCCCCGGCCGGAATTGGCCTTCTAGTATGGTTTCTAAAAAGCCCAGATCATAGTTTTGGGTTTGGGCAGTGCCGTTGGGGTAAACTTCATCAACCGTTGGTAAAAAAAGAGCGTCACATCCGGCAGCTTCCAAAAGTTCAATATCTCTTTCAATGGTAATGGGGTACTTCTCAAAATCGCTCTTATTGTTAAACTGAGTAGGGTTTACAAATATGCTGGCAATGGTAACGGGGTTTTGCTGTTTTGAGGCTTCAATAAGCGACAAATGACCCTGGTGCAAGGCTCCCATGGTGGGTACAAAACCAGTGGTTTTTTGTGCCCTGTGCATACCCTGTAAGTAGTTGCCGGCAGCAGCCGATTTTTTAAATAAGATCATACGTATTTGGTAATGATGGCAGTTATGTATCTGATTTTTGCTTTAAAAACCTTACCTTTGCACACTGTTTTTAGAAAAACTCTTTGCTCATTAATTCAGGCTATAATGTCAACAAAGAAAAGAATTTTATTTATTGCCAGTGAAATGTCTCCATATCTGGAGATGACTGAATTTTCAGAAATAGTGAATAAACTGGCCATAAAAGCGAATGACGGAGGCTTTGAAGTGCGTTGTATTATGCCCCGTTTTGGAGTAATTAATGAAAGACGGCACCGCCTGCACGAGGTGGTACGTTTATCGGGTATCAATGTATCTGTGGATAACGACGATTTTCCGTTGCAGATTAAAGTAGCTTCTTTACCCAATGCCCGCCTGCAGGTTTACTTCTTAGATAATGAAGATCTTTTTAAACGTAAGTATATTTTTACCGATGAAAATGAAAAATGGTACGAGGACAATAACCTGCGCACTGTTTTCTTTTGCAAAGGGGCTTTAGAAACCGTGAAGAAGTTTGGCTGGCCGCCCGATGTGATTCATTGCAGTGGCTGGATGACTGGATTGATTCCGGCGTATATAAAAACTGTTTATAAAAAAGAGCCTGTTTTTTCTCACAGTAAGGTGGTGTTTACAGTAGGTCAGAACACATTTAAAGATAAACTGGGAGCCAATTTTGTAAAGCTGGCCAATATTAATAACGCTCTGCTGAAGGATAAAGACCTGGAAGCTTTTAAAGATGCCAATAATACCGCTTTATTTAAAGGCGGAGCCGCACATGCAGATGCCATTACCTTTGGGGCTGAAAAAGTAGAAAAGAAATTGCTGGAAGAATTTGGAAAAGTACGTGGCAAAAAAGTACTTAACTACAATGCAGAAAGTGATTTAACAGACTATTTACAACTCTATACCGATCTTGCTAAATAAACCAACCCATTCGTAACACCCAATTTAATGTTTGTGAAGAAATTTCTTTCGGTTTGTGGCATTTTCCTGGTGAGCACTTATGCTTTTTATTCCTGTAACAAAATAGACACCACTGCTATTGGTACCGACTTAATACCAGCGGTGGATAATGTAAATACGTTTGAAGAGATTTTAGAGGTGGAATCTGATAATATTTTAATGCCAGATTCTACCAAACTGCTGAATAACGATAACCATGCGCTGGGTATTTTAAATGATCCTGCCTACGGTTCTACCAATGCGGATATTTATTTTACCATTGCACCCCCAACGTACGGTACTTATCCTTTTCAGAGAGATACTAGTATTGTAGGAATTGATTCTATTGTATTGCAATTGGCGTACAAAGGCTATTATGGCGATACAATGTCTATGCAAACCATCAGTGTCAGCGAAATTGCTGCACCAACTCCTTCTTTTTCATTCAGCGATCGGGATAGTACCGGTTATCGCATTAACGAGTTTCAGCCCGGTGGCATGCCATTGTCTGGTTCACTTGCTCCTAATTATACATTAGACTATCAGAAACTGGATGATGATAAATACTGGGTACGTAAAAAGGGAGATACCACTTATTCAAAAAGTGTTATACGGATACCTCTAAATAAAAGTTTTGCACAGCGACTGGCCTCTTACGATACTGCCAATAATTATAAAAACGATAGCGTTTTCAGAAGCAGTTTTGCAGGTATTGCTTTAAAAACAATCAATACTTCAGGTGTTGGAGCATTATCCTATTTTAACCTGGTTGATACCGGCACCAAAGTGCAAATTTTTTACCGCATTAGAAAAATTGGTGGTAATGGTGAAATAGATACTACTACGGTTGACTTTACTTTTAAATCGTACGCCAATGCCAACCTGGTTAGAAGAAATCCTTCAGGTGCTTATCTGGCCAATCTGAGTAATGGCAATTCCAACGATGCTACCTTATATTTACAATCAACCCCCGGCTCATACAGCCGCATCAAAATACCGGCATTGCCTACTTTAAACAACCGTGTGGTGCATAAAGCAGAGCTGATAGTTGAGGAAAGTCCTCTGGCAGGCGCCACCTTTACTAATTATTTTTCGCAGCCCAATTTAATGTTTTTAGATGCCTGGGATAGTACCAATAGCCGGCCTATAACCATTCCCAATTCGTTTACCATCAGCTCTACATCGGCTGTACGGTACGATGTGAGCCAGTTTGGCGGTAATTTTAAAAACAGCAAGTATATTTTTGATCTTACACGATACGTACAGGGTATTGTAACTCGCAAAGAAAAGTCTTACACTTTACGATTGTATGCCCCCTTTTATGCCACAGCCTTTACCAATACCGGCTTTGGCGAAGCGTTTATCGATTTTCCGTTGAGCCAGTTTATTGGTGCAGGCAGGGTAGTGGTGAATGGTGGTTCTTATGGCGATCCGGCAAAAAAATTGAGATTACGCATAATTTATTCGAAAATTTAAAAACGGCGATTATCTTTGCGGCAAAATAAGAAACCGCATTAGCCGTTATTGATTTCTGTTAAACGGGTTTATTATTTTAAACTCAAAATCGTTCATTTATTAACCTTTTAATTTATGCCTTATTTATTTACTTCTGAGAGTGTTTCTGAAGGTCATCCGGATAAAGTGGCCGACCAGATTTCTGATGCACTTATTGACAACTTCTTAGCCTACGATGCGCAGTCTAAAGTAGCCTGCGAAACACTTGTTACCACTGGCCAGGTTGTTCTTGCCGGAGAAGTAAAGTCAAAAACATATTTAGATGTACAGGATATTGCCCGTGAGGTAATCCGCCAGATTGGTTATACCAAAGCTGAGTACATGTTTGAAGCCAATTCTTGCGGTATCTTCTCTGCCATTCATGAGCAAAGTGCCGACATTAACCGCGGTGTTGACCGTAGCGTTAAAAAATTAAGCTTTGAAGCTAAAGCCAATGCACAAGGTGCCGGCGACCAGGGTATGATGTTTGGTTACGCAACTAAAGAAACAGACAACTACATGCCTTTGGCATTAGACCTGGCGCATAAAATTTTGCAAGAGCTGAGCAAAACACGCCGTGCCGGTAAAGAATTAAAATACCTGCGCCCCGATGCAAAAAGCCAGGTAACCATCGAGTACGATGATAACAACCAACCCGTACGTATTGATACCATCGTGGTATCAACCCAGCACGATGATTTTGGTACTGACAAAGCCATGTTAGACCAAATACGCAAAGACATTATCAGTGTAATTATACCAAGAGTTAAAAAACAACTGAAGCCTTCTCTGCAAAAGTTGTTTAACGACCAAATTACTTATCACATTAACCCAACCGGTAAGTTTGTAATTGGTGGCCCGCACGGAGACACAGGTTTAACAGGCCGTAAAATTATTGTAGATACTTACGGTGGTAAAGGTGCACACGGTGGTGGTGCGTTCAGCGGTAAAGATCCTTCTAAGGTAGACCGTTCTGCGGCTTATGCCACTCGCCATATTGCTAAAAACCTGGTTGCAGCCGGTTTGTGCGATGAGGTGCTGGTGCAGGTATCTTATGCCATTGGTGTTGCCAAACCTTGTGGTTTATACATCAACACTTATGGTACTGCAAAAGTAGATATGAATGATGGCGAAATAGCCCGTAAAGTAGAGCAGATTTTTGATTTGCGTCCTTATGCTATTGAGCAGCGTTTAAAACTGCGTAACCCCATCTATTCAGAAACTGCAGCCTATGGTCACATGGGTCGTCAGCCAAAAGTGGTTACCAAAGTATTTAACAAGGGTAAAGACACCGAGAAGAAAGTGGAAGTTGAATTATTTACCTGGGAGAAATTAGACTACGTAGAAAAAGTAAAGAAAGCATTTAAGATTAAATAATAGCTTCTTAAAAATACGGCCCCGCTTTTAGCGGGGCTTTTTTTATGCGGTTACCAGCTGCGGTTCGCTATTCAACATCGTTGCGTCGCACCCTTCAGCAGTAGATTAAGGTATAAGCCAAAAGGTGTAGGGCAGATGGCCTTAAACCTTATGCCCACATTTTTACCATAGATGCAGTGTGCGACGCAACAACTGCCGGGCCAGGTTACTGCAGCTGGTAACATAAAATATGTTTCTACCGGCGCTATTTTATATCTTGCCAACAATTATGGCAATGCAACGCAATTTTAAAAAACCGGCTGTAAAAAAATCATCTTTAATTATTGGGCGCAAGCCTGTGCTGGAAGCCCTGCAACAAGGCAAACAGATAGAACGTGTTTTTTTATTAACCGGGGCCACCGGAGAAAGCATACAGGATATACGGGATTGGGCCATGAAGCTGAATGTGCCCATTAACAAAGTGCCGGTGCAAAAACTAAACAGCTTTACCACATCCAACCACCAGGGTTGTATTGCTATTACGGCGGCCGTGCAATACCACGAGCTGCAGGAAGTAATTTCTTTTGTAGTGGATAAAGCAGAAACGCCCTTATTTATTATTCTGGATGGCGTTACCGATGTGCGTAATATTGGCGCTATTGCCCGCACTGCTTTGTGCTGCGGGGCACAGGCCATTATTATACCCGATAAAGGCGTAGGTGCTTTAAATGAAGATGCCGTTAAAACCAGCGCCGGCGCACTGGAGCAATTATTTATTTGCCGCGTAAACAGTTTAATGAAAGCGGTAGATGAACTGCACCTGAACGGTATTAAAGTTTTTGCCAGCGAAATGACGGCTAATACAATACTGAAACAATTACCACTTACTGAACCCTGTGCCGTAATAATGGGTAACGAAGAAAATGGGGTTTACCCGGCACTGATGAAAATATGCGACGACAAATTTAAAATACCCATGCCGGGCAAATTTGAAAGCCTGAATGTTTCTGTAGCCGCCGGTATGATTTTGTATGAAGCTATGATGCAACGCATGCAGTAATGAGTACCAATAATAATAACATACATTTTGTAGAATGCCCCCGCGATGCGATGCAGGGGTGGAAGCATTTAATTGCTACTGAAGTAAAAATAAAATACCTGCAGGCATTGTTGCAGGTTGGGTTTAATACATTGGATTTTGGCAGTTTTGTATCTGCCAAAGCCATCCCTCAAATGGCGGATACCAAAGAAGTGGTGGAAGCGCTTGACCTGTCTGCCACCCAAACGAAGCTGCTGGCAATTGTGGCCAATACCCGTGGCGCTGCAGAAGCCTGCCAATATAATGCTATCCGGTATCTCGGTTTTCCGTTTTCGGTTTCTCCTACATTTCAGCAGAGAAATACCAACAGCACCATAGAAGCTTCTTTAGAACGGGTAAAAGAAATACAGGATTTATGTGTGAAGCATAATAAACAATTGGTGGTGTATTTATCAATGGCTTTTGGCAATCCTTATGGAGATGCTTATAATGCCGCTATTGTTTTTGAATGGGCCAATAAAATGGCGGCCTTAGGAATTACTATTATTTCTTTAGCTGATACGGTGGGGCTGGCAACCCCCGAACAGGTACAGCATGTTACAGCAACGGTTATTAAAGCATTACCCAATCAGCAGATAGGCGTACACCTGCACTCAACAGCACAACAGTTTAATAAAAAACTGGAAGCTGCCTTAGCGGCCGGCTGCCGGCGTTTTGATGGCGCCATGAAAGGAATTGGTGGTTGCCCCATGGCTAATGACGATTTGGTGGGAAACATGAATACAGAATGGATGCTGGATTATTTTACACAAAATAAGTTTGCCACTACTATTAATACCACCGCATTAACCAATGCCGCTGCTATGGCTGCTCAAATTTTTATCTGATGCAATTCCAGGTTCCTATAACTATTAAAACATTGCCGGAAGGCATACAATACGGGCAAAAAATTTTGCTCAGCGGGTCCTGCTTTACTGAGCATATTGGCGACCGGCTGGCTGAATGGAAATTTGATGTATTGCAAAACCCCCATGGTATTTTGTTTGACCCTGCCAGTGTGGCCAGCAGCCTGGTATCATACATCAAACCGCGGCAGTATACCGGCAACGATCTTTTTTATTTAAACGAGCTATGGCAAAGCTGGCAGCACCACTCCCGTTTCTCGGGTATGGATAAAGAGCAGGTGCTGCAGCAAATAAACCATTCTCAGCAACAGGCACATGATTTTTTAAAAGAAGCCGACTGGTTGATTATTACTTTGGGTTCTTCATTCTCTTACCGCTTGTCTGCAGCAGGGGCTACCCAATCGGTAAGCAATGAAACCGCTGTAGCCAATTGCCACCGGGCACCGGCACAATGGTTTCAAAAACACCTGATGAGTATTGAAGAAATGAATACGGTATTAGATAATTGTATTCACCAGCTCTTTCATTTTAATAAGAAGCTGCAAATAATTTTTACCATCAGCCCCGTGCGTCATATACGCGATGGGGTTACAGAAAACAACCGCAGCAAAGCACGATTAATAGAAGTGGTACACCACCTGGTAAATAAGTTTGACCGGCTGCATTATTTTCCGGCCTATGAATTAGTGATAGACGTATTGAGAGACTACCGCTTTTACGATATTGATATGGCCCACCCTAATTTTGCCGCTACACAATTTGTATTGGAGCATTTCAGTAAGCACTGCATCAGCAGTAACAGCCTGTCTTTAATGGAGCAGGTGCAGCAAATTGTTACGGCCCGCAAACACAAAGCTTTTCAGCCCGCCACACAAGCGCATCAGCAGTTTTTAAAAACACATGCAGCAAAGGCATTTCAATTACAACAGCAATGCCCATACCTCAATTTTGAAGAAGAAATAAAGTTTTTTAATGGACAATTGAAATAAGTCTGTTATCAAAAAAAGTAGTAAGGGTTAATACTTGCTAATGAATTAGGATAATGCTTACTGCATTTAAACTTAAAATAACAAAATTGCAGCCATGCCGTTTCTGATTTTATTTTAAATGCTATTTTTCTAATACCTATTTAACCATTCTGTATGTGTACCCTATTCCTAAGAACCCTTTTCTTTTTAAACTGTATTGGTTCATTGTCATTAACCGCTAACTCACAGTTATGTTCTGGTGGTTCCAGTCCTATTACTATGACTTATGATACGGTAGCTTATGGCAATGGCAATGCTTCCCGCACATTTACCTTCCCTAAGTTTGATCCTTCATTAGGTACCCTGGTTTCTGTGGATATTGCTTCTAATATGGGGCTTTCTTACAGTTATGTGTTACAAAATCAAACAGCATCTTCTAATTTGTTTCGAATCCGTATTGTAAGAACCGATGATATAACCAGCACCTATCTTGATCCGGAATCTATTAACAATCTAAGGCAAACGCCCTATTACAATGCTACCATTGCAGCCGGAGATTTTTTAAACTATGGCCCTGGCTATTTGCAATATGGCCTTACTTATACGGTTGACGATGGACGGTTGACAAACTATCTGGGTGTAGGCTCTGTTTATTTTGATTATGAAACCGGCACCTCAGCCACTGTAAGCGGCCCACTGCCCTGGCAATTAAATTTCACATCAGTAGTGGATACCACTAATTTTTCTATAACCTATAATTACTGTCCAACTGTTTTTTTAAGTGCGCCATTAACTGGATTTACTGTAAATCGTCAAAAAGACCAGCAAGTACACTTAAGCTGGCAGCAACCTGTTGAAAATGCCGCTCGTAAATATGTGGTGGAAGCCAGTACTGATGCCCGTATATATCAACCAATTAAAACAATAGCAGCCAATAATAACGGTAGTTATCATTTTAAATATCACGAAACACGTAACCAGTTATTATTTTACCGGGTGCGGCAGGTAGAAGTGAATGGTGTTAACCGCATTTCTCCCATTCGTACAATTGAAGCACTAACACCAGAGCAAATGGTGCAGGTTAATTCACCGGTTTCAACCGCTTCTAATATTGTATTTTCTGTAAATGAAATAGCAGATTGGCAAGTACTTTTATACAACAGCAATACCAAAATGGTGGCTAATATGCAGTACAATAATACTAACAGATTACAACTGGCAGCCGGGCAGCCTGCTGGTTTGTATTATGCCAAGCTGGTTAACTTAAAAACAAAACAGGTATACACACAAAAAATATTAATAACACCATAAACTATCCAGCAGGCCGGTACTTAACCGGTATCACCAGTTTCAGGCCCGACCATTGTTCATCCACCGCACATACTTTAATATCTACCAGTCCATTGGCCAGTGCCTGATTGCGTATCACATCTTCAGTAATATCTGTAGCAATTTTTGCAGCCTTTTTGTACCACGATACCCAAAGCATGCCCGCCGGTTTTAATTGTTTTTTCAGTGGTAATAAATGTTTCAGCAATTCATTGGTGTTGGCAACAAACAAATGAATGCAATCTGCCGGTGTTTTTGAATTGGTAATAATAGTTACGTTGGCAGGCCAGTCTGTAAACAGATTAAAATAATCAGCCGGTGCATTTACCAGCTTAACAGCAGCCCCTTCTTTAATGCCTAATTTTTTGGCAAGGGTTGTAGCAGCATATCCGGCGGACATAGGTTTTGTTTTTTATATGGTTACCAGCAGCAGAAAACAATTCAGCATCCTTGCGTCGCACCCTTGTGCAGCAGCACATTTTTCAGCGCTGTTTGTTACTGCTGTAAATTGTAGTTGAAAGCTACAGCAAAGCGTAGGCACAGGCGTACGCTTAGTTTTGTTTTGTAACTACACACTACGCTGAGATGGGGTTTTAGTCCCACCAGAAATAAAGCCTTTTTGTTTTCTTCATTTCGTCTGCCAGAGCTTGAACTGTCCCTGTTCCCTGGTCAACAACATCTGGGCATACTTTATAAACTTCCTTAGCAAACTGAGTCCAGTTTTTTGGTTCGTTATGAATAATAAATTCACACCAGTCGCCTGAAGCACCAATAAGTTCAAGAGAATATTTTTTGTCAAAGGTCTTAATAATTGAAATTAAGCTGTCATTTGTAATATCCCAATTAATACCGTCAGTTGCAACCTGCTTAAGCACTGTGTACTTGTCAGTCGTCTTGAGAACACCAATATTGTCAGGTTTGTTATTAAGATTGAAATTGTTCTCCAAAAGGAAAATACTGTACCCCTTTAGTTTGAATGTGCCCTTTAATGAAAATACTAAGTCATACGATTTTGAATTTGTCTCTGTAAAGACAAATCCCTTTAAAAATATGGGGTCTGATTCAATTTCTCCGTCCTTGGTGATAAATTTTCCCAACGAATAGTGAAATGGTTCAATTTTGTTTGAGTTGAAGAGTCGAATGTCTTTAATGATAGAAGTGTCTATTTGTAAAGTGTCACAAATAGTCTTTTCGTCACTTGTCATTAATTAGCTTTTATCGACTGGTTGGGATTTGCAACTTATAGTAAATGTCAAAATAGTTGCAAGAAAAAAACAGGAAACTTTTGAAGTCATTGAGGTCTCTTTAAAATTGCTGCTTACGAGCAGGTATTGCCGATGGTGGGGAATTTTATATTCGTCCGCCGGAACCGCTGCCTGGCTTTTTGATAAAGTTTAATATTAAGAACTAAAGCTGAGCTTTATTCGTCAAGCCCCGAATCACAGCACAGCAGAATTACCGCTGCTGATTGTTTCAATG
>JANRMC010000142.1:0-30747 GCA_033761915.1 Flavihumibacter sp. | reverse complement strand
TCCACATTAAAAGACCGCGGTCTATTTTTTTTCGTACCACGGCTTCGCTGGTAAGTTTGCCCCGTTCCAGTCCAATTATTAATTCCAGTTCGTTGCCAACCGCTCTTTTTAAAAAATCGCCCCCAATAAATACTTTGTAATCTTTGTAGCCCACGTAGCTTACCAGTAAGGTGTCACCGGGCCAATCGGCCAGCCTGAAAATAAAATTTCCGGCAGAATCGCTCAGTCTGCCGCCCGCCGATTTAATAAATTGAATAGAAGCAAAGGGAATTCTTTCGTCGCTCAGGGCGTCTTTTATATAGCCTTTTACAACCTTGGTTTGAGCTGTGGATAGCTGGGCCAGAAGTAAAAAAGATACAATCAATAAAGTTCCTAACGGTTGTTGTTTCAAACGAGTAAGCATACCAGTTTCAAAAATACTATTTAACGGCTACTCTAATTGCTAAAGTATTTTTAATACGGCATTTCAGCATAAAAAGGTTTGCTCATTTAATAAAATACCCATTACTTTGTAGTTCAAAGTGCTTTTATGACCGAGCATCAACAGAGCCTCGAAGCTTTACAGGATATAAAACGAATGATGGAGCGCAGCAGCCGCTTTATCAGTTTAAGTGGCCTCAGTGGTATTGGCGCAGGCATCTGTGCACTGGCAGGTGCATGGGTGGCCAACAATACATTAAAAGCATATCATGCTTTATACCCGGCCAATCAAAACACCCCCCGCAAAATTTATCATTGGGGCACAGAAAAAATTGTGTTCGATTTAATTCAGATAGCCCTGGTAGTATTAATTGCAGCCATAGCGGTTGCTTTTTTATTTACCTGGTTAAAAAGTAAAAAAACAGGCATGCCTGTTTGGGGCAGTGCGGCCCGCCGCTTGTTATGGAACACCATTATACCCCTTTGGGTGGGCGGTTTCTGTATTTTAAGAATGTTGCAATTTGGTTATTATGATCTGGTGGCTCCCAGCTCTCTTATATTTTACGGGTTGGCATTGGTAAATGCCAGTAAATACACGCTGGGCGAAGTGCGTTATCTTGGTTACGGGCAATTAATATTGGGCGTTATTAACCTATGGATGCCGGGCGAAGGCCTTTTGTTTTGGGCCCTTGGTTTTGGCGTATTACACATTGTATACGGTGCTGTAATGTGGTGGAAATATGAAAGAAAAGAAGGAGTATGATATCAAAAGTAATACTACCATCACCATCGTTGCGTCGCACACTGCAGCAGCCGTACGCTAATCAGCAAAAAGAAAATTTTTAATAACAGGTGCCGTACAGGTTATGAAGAATCCGATAGAAAATTTAAATAAAACATTCGACAGTCGTATACGCCTGGGCATCATGAGTGCTTTAATGGTCAATACGGAAGTGAATTTTAATGAACTGAAAGAGTTGATTGGGGTAACCGATGGCAACCTCGCTTCTCATTTAAAAACATTAGAAGAAAACGGATTTATAAAAGTGCAGAAAGGGTTTGTGGGCCGAAAAACAAATACCACCTATTCTGTTACCAAGGCTGGTGAAAAGGCATTTAAACAACACCTGGATGCGCTGGAACAAATGATAAAATCAATCAACTAAATTTTTTTACCCAATTACTTTGAAATGCAAAGCACTTTTTTAAATACCATTTATCGGGCCTTGGTTCAGGTACGCAGTAAAGTATTGGTTTATTTAACGCATCGTATGGCATTACCCGTTTTAAAGCTGGTGCGTAAGCCAGAAGCCTTTCCATACACCCTGCAACAATTGCATGCCATGCCACCGCAAACACTGGGCAAGGCATTAGCAGCAATGCTGCAAGAAAACGAATTTGAATTACTTACCCACTATGCCAAACACGATATGAAACATATTTTACTGAATTACCCTACTACCGATAAAGGAGAAGTATGCCTGCAAGCTTTTATGTGGGGCAATGGTCATCTCTCTTTTCCGGTAATAAGCACCTTGCTGTTTGGTTTTTTTACCATGCCAGAATTTTGGAAAGATTTCTACAAAGCATGGCAACGCGGTAAAACTGCCAATAAAATAAGCCATTGGAACTGGACAGCCATTGTAACCCAGCACACCACAACATTGCAACAACAAATATTTAATACGCCAACTACTAATTATGCCAACAACCAGTAAAAAAACCTGGGTCTTGCTTTTTGTCCTGGGAGCTGTTTTATTTAACATCCTGCTTTGGCAGGAAAAAATAGCATTAAATGCCATCCTCTTTGATGCCTTTTTATTGGGCATGCTTATTTACCTGTATGCCGGGGCTTTTAAAAAAACACAGGTATTGCTAATGCTATTATTGCACCTTACTACGGCAGCAGCATTACTGTGGCACAATACCACGCTTTCGAAAATTGCCTTTCTTACCAGTTTTGGCCTGCTGGTAGGGTTTATACAGTATAAGGTGCGTTCTGCTTTATTTGCTGCTGGTGGTTTTATAAGCAATATTATTTTAGCAGCAGCGGGCATTTCAGAAAATGTACGCACCAGTACCCACACCAACACCCCAAACAAAAGAAGGGGCCGTATTGGTTTTGTAGTGCTGCCGCTATTTATAATCGTAGTATTTTTTGCCATCTACCGTTCTTCAAATGCGGTGTTTGCAACATATACCAACACTGTTTTTGACCGCATTGCGCATTTCTTTGAAAACTTCTTTTCTTATTTTTCTTTTGGTCGCATACTGTTTACGTTACTGGGTTTTTATTGTACGGCTGCAATACTTTTAAAATCCCGCAGCCGTGCAACGGAGAGCAGAGAAGCAGGTTATTCAGATAGTTTGCTGCGCAATCGCCACAAATATTACCGCAGTACCGGCAGTTTTTTATATACTTTATCTGTGGCCATTACCGGAAAACTGGCCAAGGGTATGCTGGCTCTTAAAAACGAAAACACCATTGCCATTATAAGCCTGTTATTACTAAACATATTGCTATTGGCTGTAAATGGTATAGATGTATATTATTTATGGTTCAACTTCAGTTATTCTCCCAATACAGATCTTTATACCATGATTCATGAAGGGGCAGACATGCTCATTGTTTCTGTAGTGCTGGCCATTGTGGTTCTATTACTTTTCTTCAGGGGCAATCTTAATTTTTATAAAAACAATACCTGGCTCAAACGCCTTGCATGGCTTTGGATTGTACAGAATATAGTACTGGTGGTTTCTGTATTTTTAAGAGACTATTATTATATAAGAGAACTGGGCCTTGCCTACAAAAGAATCGGTGTATTGTTTTTTTTAGCCCTGGTACTGGTAGGTTTAATAACAGCAGCAGTAAAAATTACACAACGCAAATCTGCTTATTACCTGTTTCGGGTCAATACATGGGCTGTTGTGCTGTTGCTGGTGGCAGCCTCCTGTATTAATTGGGATGTATTTATAACCCGCTATAATATACAAAACCATCAAACCGCCCGGCTTAACATTCCATATCTGGTTACATTGTCTGATGATATACTGCCCGAAATGAAACAACATCTTGGTTTGTTGAAGCAACGGGAAGATACTTTAAATAAACAGGGCTATTATGTACATATGGAAGATGCCCGAAAAAAATGTTCTCAGTGTATTGAAGAAACTATTAACACCAGGATACAACAATACCTGCAAACCCAGAAAAAATACAGCTGGCTCAGCTGGAACCGTAAAGATGCAGCGGCTGTTAACTATTTAACCCAAAACCAATAATTATATGAGTGCACTTACAACAACATTGGTTTTATGGTTTCGCACCTTGCTTATAAACGGACTGGTAAATTGTTTCATCTTTTTATTTGCAGAAGGCATACAAGGCTTTATGATAGCATTTGTAAGTACCGTGGGCAGCCTGTTTGTTACCGCCCCACTATTAGTACCCATGTTTTTTTTGCTTAAATGGTTTAAAAAATTGCCATACCATTTTACAGACAGGGCGGTATGGTTGGCTTTTATGTTGGTGGCTATGGCCGCCTCTTGCATATTATTTGCAAGTTTTGTTTTAGATGGCCCCAATTTTTTAACAGATGAAGTGGTGCTGATATTTCTTTTTTCTGCCATGGTAGCGGCGGCATTGGTAGTACCTGTTTGTATAAACCGCTTGCGCCAATATGATAACTTTTAAATACTTCTTATACCCAAAACTCACTCCAAACAGTAACCCTGCCCTTTTAAGGGCGGGGGCTGGTGAGTTTGAAAACTAAAATTATATACCATGCAGTCACAAAAATTTTCCATCAGGCAGCGGTTAAAAAGTTTTGATTTTGCTTTTGCCGGCCTTGTACAATTTTTTACCACGCAACACAATGCTATTATACATGCCCTGGCTACTATTGTGGTTATGGGTTTGTGTATATCGCTGCCAGTAACCATAACAGAGTTTATTATTATTACCTGGTGCGTGGCCATGGTATGGATGGCGGAGTTGTTTAACACGGCTATTGAAAAGCTGTGCGATCATGTTTCTCCCGGCTATTCAAAAAAAATAAAATTTATTAAAGATGTGGCTGCTGCTGCTGTATTAATAACAGCTGTTGCTGCATTAGTAACCGGATTGTTAATATTTATACCTAAGTTTTTATGATGACAATGAAAGTAAATTTTTTTAAGCAAGGCCTGCAGGCGCTTAAAACAGATATGCACCGCCTGTTGCTTACCTCTGTTGGTTTTGGCGTTTTGTTGTTAACGGCAAGGATGGTCTATACAGGAAACATGGCATTCCGATTCCTGCTATGGAACCTTTTCCTTGCCTTTATACCCTATTTTATTTCTTATTGTTTAACGGTGTTTCCGCAGTGGGTGGAAAAGCGCTGGAAGTTTAGTGTGTTGCTGGTAATATGGCTGCTGTTTATACCCAACTCATTTTACATTTTAACCGATCTGTTTCATTTAACATGGGCACATGGCGTGCCATTGTGGTACGATCTGTTATTAATTGTTTGCTTTGCATGGAATGCATTGTTGTTTGGTATTCTTTCTGTGCGGCATATAGAAAAATTTGTAGAAGCCATCTGGGGCTACCGCTACGAGTTGCTGTTTATTTTTCCGGTAATGTTTTTAAATGCACTGGGTGTTTATATTGGGCGCTACATGCGTTTTAATAGTTGGGATATTATCAGCAATCCTTTTACACTTATTGCTGATATTTTTGATTTAATTCTGCACCCTTTACAATATTACAACGCATGGGGTATGACGCTTACTTTCTCTTTCTTCCTTTCTATTCTTTATTTAACCATTAAAAAAATAAGTAAAGCAATTTGGTAACCAGCTTTTGTACTGCTGTTGGGCCGCCGTTGCGTCGCACACTGCAGCCAAAGAATAAGTATCAGCTAATAGGCATAGGGCGTAAGGTCTTAAACCATATGCCCTGTACCTTTTACCATAGCTGAAGTGTGCGACGCAACGATGTTGCTATGAAAAACTCATGCTGGTTACCTAAAAAAACTAACTGAGGTATTTGCCTACAATGGGCATGCGGCGGCCAACACCAAAGGCTTTGCAGCTAACACGTATGATGGGGCAAAACTGGTTGCGCTTATACTCATTGGTGTTTACCAGTTTAAGAATGCGTTTTACCAATGCTTCATCAACACCCATTGCAATTAATTCTTTGGGGCCCTGGCGGCGTTCTATATATTGATACAATACTTTATCCAGCACATCATACTCCGGCAGGCTGTCGCTGTCTTTTTGATTGGGGCGCAACTCTGCACTGGGGGCTTTATCAATAATATTTTGTGGTATTATTTCTTTGTCGCGGTTAATATAACGTGCCAGTGCATACACCTGCATTTTATACACATCACCCAACACACTGAGGCCGCCGGCCATATCTCCGTACAAAGTGCCATAGCCGGTTGCTAACTCACTTTTATTAGAAGTGTTTAGTAAGATATAACCAAACTTATTGGCAATTGCCATTAACAGATTACCGCGGCTGCGGCTTTGTATATTTTCTTCGGCAAGGCTAAAAGGCAGGTTATTAAAAACGGGTTGCAGTTCGGTTAAGAATGCGTTGTATATATTTTTGATGGGCACAATATCATAGGGGTTGCCCAATGTTTTACTCAGTTGTTCTGCATCGCTTACCGAGTGGCCGGTAGAATATTGTGATGGCATTAAGATAGCTCTTACGTTTTCTGCACCCAGTGCTTCGCAGGCCAAGGCCAGGGTTACCGCACTATCAATGCCACCACTGCTGCCTAATATGGCTTTAGTAAAACCCATTTTGGCAAAATAATCTTTTATGCCCAGCAATAAGGCTTTGTGTATTTCTGCAATGTTTTTGGTTTGGGTAAGGTAGGCTATAATTTTTTCATGGTTTGCAATTTTAGAAACCCGCATGTCTTTGTTAAGAACCTTACTGCTGGCAGCAGTGGTGCTAAGCTTTAATGTATTACTGTCAATAACCGCAAAGTCTTCTTCAAAATATTTTAATTCTTTTACCACATCACCGGTGGCATTCATAACCAGGCTGCCGCCATCAAACACAATTTCTGTTTGAGAGCCGGTTACATTGCAATAGTACATGGGTATGCCGTATTTTTTTACATTGGCACGTATTACTTCTTTGCGGTCGTCATCGTGGTCGTAATCAAAAGGCGAAGCGGAAATATTCAGCATCAGGTCCGGCTTTTGTTTGGTCAGTTCATCCATGGGGCAGGTGCGGTAGAGTGGGTTTTCGCTAAGAGCCCATATGTCTTCGCAAACGGTAAGTGCCAGACGCTTGCCTTTAAATTCTATAATATTCCAGCTAAAGGCGGGTTCAAAATAGCGGTATTCATCAAATACATCGTAGGTGGGTAAACAGGTTTTTTGTATAACCTGCTTCACTTCTTTATTGTATAAAAACCAGGCGGCATTAAACAGGTCTTTTCCCAGCTTGCTTTCATTGCGCTGGGGGCCACCTACCACCACGGCAATATCCTGCGTATGTTGTTTAATAGTGTCAATGGCCTGGTAGCATTGGTTAATAAAGTCTTCAAACTCCAGAAAATCTCTTGGCGGGTAACCGCAAATACAGAGTTCTGAAAACAAAACAAGGTCGGCGCCTTGTTGTTTTGCCTGGTTAATGGCGCTGATGATTTTTTGTGTATTGCTTTCGAAATTGCCAATATGATAATTCTGTTGTGCCAGTGCTATTTTCATGCCCTAAAGTTAGTGCAACAGTGCTTATGTGCGTTCAATGAATTTTACCAGTATTTTTACAACATTGTTAATTAATTACCGTTAAACGGGGGCAAAAGCATCTGCCTTATTTTAATACACCGAGATGAAAAAAATATTTTTACTACTGGCTACAGGTATCTTCTTGTTTTCTTGTAATAACAATAGCGCCCCGGATGTGTCTGGTATAAAAGTAGACGCCACCATTGCCCGCTTTGAAACTGATTTTTTTGCCATTGATACCAATAAAACGATTTTGTCTGTAGAAACGATGGAGCGAAAGCACCCTTACTTTTTTAAAGACTTTCTGGAGAATATTGTATTGGGTGGTGTCAACGATACCACGCTGGATCTTGCCCAATCAATTAACGCTTACTATAAAATAACACAGCCGCTAGGCGATTCTGTAAAAAAAGTAATTACAGATTTAAAAAACGTATCTGAACAATTGCATCAGGGGTATCAGTACATCCGCTATTATTTTCCGGAGTATCAATTGCCAAAACCGGTTACCTATGTAGGGCTGATAGGAGATCCTTCTGTTGCATTAACACAGGATGCCATGGCAATTGGGTTGCAAATGTATCTGGGTAAAAATTTCAGTGCATACAATACACCCGAAGCACAGCAGTTTTATCCGCAATACATCAGCCGCCGTTTTGAAAAGGAATATATTGTGGCCAATTGTTTTCAAAACCTGGTGCAGGATATTTACCCCGGTCAGCAACAAAGAAATAGTTTATTGGAACTGATGGTTGAAAAAGGGAAGCAGTGGTACCTGCTGGATAAAATAATGCCGGAAGCCGCAGATAGTTTGAAAACAGGTTATACGGCGGCCCAATTAAAATGGTGCGAAGAAAACGAGGGGATGATCTGGAATTTTTTAATGCAGGTGGCAGACATTTATACAACAGAACCTACCATTATTCAAAACTTCATTGGCGAGGCACCCAAAACAGATGGTATGCCTGATACTTCGCCTGGTAACATTGGTCAATGGATTGGATGGCAGATTGTAAAAGCCTATGCAAAAGAAAACGATGGATTGAATCTAAAACAGATACTACAAACAGAGCCCCGAAAGCTGTTTGAAGCAAGTCGGTATAAACCCCGTTAAAAATCGGCTTTCCTGCCTCTGGTTTCTAGTTATCTGCTAGTATCATAGCTTTTGGTTATAATACTTGACCGTGATTAAGTTTGCGAAAAAAAATCAATTGCGGCAGGAATTATTAATAAGGTTTTACTCTTAAAAAAAAATTTCTCAAATAATTTTTGTAGTTCAGTTTTACAAATTTGTTTAACTTATTGTATTGATTCTGACTTAAAAACCAACCACGTAAGTTTTTGAATTAAAGAACCTACAATGAGGCAACTGTCTTTTAATTTAGTTGTACTGGCTACTGAAATAAAAGTGCCATCTGGTATTGCTGAAAACTTACAGGTTGAAAATATCAACCTGACAATAGAATCTGTTTTTCCCATTCCTTCACGCAGAAATAAATCAATTTCTATCGCACTGATATCTTGGTTGCAATACACCGGGATGGCCGAAGACATTGAATACCCGTTAATAATTATTTACCCCCGGGGGATTGAAGCAACCGTTTTTCAATTAACAGATAACCGGATTATAGATGTAATCTGTGAGGATGACCTCGGAAGGCTTGAATTTGTTTTTAAGAAATGGATACTGGGTGATATCCGGAACCCGCAATTAAAAAAAATATCAGCAGCTTTAGCGGTGGATGAAAACGCAGAACGCTTAAACCTTGTGATAGAAGCTTCCGGTGCGGGTGTTTGGGATTGGAATATTACCACAGGAGAGGAGTATTTTTCAGCAAAATGGTGCGAAATAATTGGTTACAATGCCACTGACCCGGGTTTGGAACATACCTACAATAGCTGGGCAGAGCGAATACACCCCGAACATAAAGAGTACGTTTTTGAAGCGTTAAAAAAGCATTTAGAATTTAATAAGCCATATGATGTGGAGTATTTGCACCTGCATAAATCTGGTGAATACAGATGGCAAAAATCTGTAGGTAAGGCTTTGTATGATGAAGTTGGAAGGCCTGTAAGAATGGTAGGGTCTATTTTTGATATTCACGAGCGGAAGATTGCAGAAGCAAATCTGAAACAAAATCAGGCCCAGTATAAAAAGTCGAATGAAATTCAGCAAGCCATTATCTCTGCAATTCCAGATTTAATGCTGCGTATATCTGACAATGGCATTTACTTAGACTTTCATGCCCCTGAACAATCTGTTTTATATAAGAACCCTGAAGAGTTTATTGGAAAAAATGTTGCAGAGGTTTTGCCAGATACCATTGCTGAAATTCTGATGAAGGGGGTTAAAGAAGTTTTGCAGGAAAGAAAATTAATAGAGCTTGAATTTGAATTACCACATGATGGTGCCCTTCTGCAACTTGAAGGCAGGTTAATGCCGGTAAATAAAGATGAGGTATTGGTAATTATTCGGGATGTGACGGAACGAAAAGATGCAATGGAACGAATAAAAAAAGAAGAAGAGCGCTTTCAGTTAATGGTGGAGAATAGTAACGATGTTTTCGTAATTGCTCAGCCGGGAAAGCTTCATTATGTAAGTCCTAATATAAAAAAAGTATTAGGGTATACAGAAGAAGAATTTGGTCAGCTAAACTTAACAGAGGAGGTTCATGCGGACGATTTGCCATTGCGCTGGAATGAACTTAGTGAACCCGGTTCGTCTTTGCAATTTGAATACCGGATAAAGAATAAACAAAACGAATGGCGTTGGATTGAGTCATTTGGCGTTAACCTTTCTCATCTTGAAAGTGTAAATGGAATGGTGTTTAACCTGCGTGATGTAACTGAAAAGAAAGAAAAGGAGGCACAGATAAGACAACTGAATAATGCGCTTGGGCAAACTGTAGAGCAAAGAACAAAGGAGCTGCAAAAAAGCGAGGCCCTGCTGCAGGAAGCTGAACGGATAGCAAAATTGGGGAGTTGGGAATCCGATCTTTCAACCAAGGAGGTTACCTGGTCTCTTGAGTTGTACGATATTTTTGGTTTAGACTCTACAAAGCCGGTGCCTTCTTTTGCAGAACAAAAAAGATTATATGAGCCTGAGGACTGGGAAGTTTTAAATAAGCTGGTACAACGAGCCATTGAATTTGGAGAACCTTATTCTGTGGACCTTCGGATGATACGATACGACGGGTCAAAAGGATACTTGCTTGCAAGGGGTGAAGCAAAAAGAAATGAAGATGGGGTAATCACCAGATTAGTAGGTATTGCCAAAGATATAACCGAACGAAAGACTGCAGAGGCTCTGGTAGCCAAATTGACGAACCGGCTACAACAAGCTACCAAAGTTTCTGGTGTGGGTGTATGGGAGTGGAATATAAAAACCAATGAATTGATTTGGGATGATACGATGTACAAGGTTTTTGGAATTGCACCGGAAAATTTTACAGGGCTGTACGAGGCATGGGAGTCTACTATTTATCCGGAAGATTTGCCATTGGTAAAAAAAGAAGTGGAAATGTCTGTTTCTGGCGCTAAAGATTTTGATATGGAATTCAGAATTCTGTGGCCCGATAACACACTTCGTTATATAAAAGGAAGTGGCACTGTTCGTAAGGATGCAAACGGTCATCCTGAGTACATGATAGGAACCAATTGGGATATTACTGAAAGTAAAAAAGCGGATGAATTGGTAAGAGAACAGCGTCAAACATTTGAATTTATACTGGAACAATCTTTTGCAGGGTATTGGGATTGGAATGTTGGAAGTGAATACATTTATGTGAGCGATACTTTTAAAAGAATGCTTGGATATGAAAACGATCCATCATTTAATACCATTAGTTCTCTTCGTTCAATAATCGACCCCGATGATCGGGAAGTTTTAATGGGGGTAACACAAGAACATTTTGCCAGCAGAGGAGAAAAACCGTTTTATGGCGAGGTGCGCTACCGTCATAAAAACGGTGGTACTGTATGGGTAATAACAAAAGGTACCACCATTAAATGGGACGAGAACGGAAAACCAATCAGAATGATTGGCTGCCAGATAGATATTACCAAGCGAAAGATGCTGGAAGCGGATATTGAAAAAAACAGAAAGGAATTGGAGGCGTTTTCTTATTCGGTTTCTCATGATTTAAGAGCCCCATTAAGGGGTATTGATGGCTGGAGCCTTGCTTTATTAGAAGACTATGGAACTGTGTTGGATGAAAAGGCGCATCAATATTTAAACAGGGTGCGTTCTGAAACACAAAGGATGGGTCAGTTGATAGACGATTTATTACAGCTATCAAGAGTTTCGCGGGTTGATCTCAATTGGTCCGTAGTTGATTTTACTGCATTAACAGAGCAGGTATACAAACGAATGGATGATACAATAAAGGAACGCGTGGTCGAAGTTTCTATACAAAAAGGCATGGAAGTGTGGGGCGATATTAAAATGCTGGATATTTTATTGACCAATCTTTTGAGCAATGCTGTAAAGTTTACCGGTAAATGTGAGGTAGCCCGTATTGAGATAGGAAAACGGATGCAGGGAACAACTCCTGTTTTTTATATAAAAGATAATGGAGCTGGTTTTGATATGAACCATGCTAAGAACTTGTTTGGAGCTTTTCAGCGAATGCATAAGCAATCAGAGTTTCCGGGTACCGGCATCGGCCTTGCGATTGTACACCGCATCATTAATATTCATTTTGGAACTATATGGGCAGAAGCACAACCGGGTAAAGGCGCTTGTTTCTTTTTTACCCTTAATGTAAACAAGCACAGTTAAAAATAATATGGAATTTAAGTCAATATTACTGGTAGAAGATAACCTGAGCGATGTGGACTTGGCAATTCGTGCCTTTGAAAAAACAGGCTTAATGAATCCTGTTTTTGTAGTAGAAGATGGGAAAGAAGCTCTGGATTATTTATTCTGTACAGGGCAGTATTTTAAAAGAGATCAGTCTGATACACCAGCATTAATATTGTTGGATTTGAAGTTGCCAATGGTTGATGGCTTGTCGGTGCTAAAGCAGGTGCGTTTAAACCGGCTTACCAAAACAGTTCCGGTGGTCATACTCACATCCTCCAATGAGGAAACGGATATTGCTGCTGCTTACGAGTGCTATGTAAATAGCTATTTAAGAAAACCGGTTGATTTTACAGAGTTTGCTAATATAATACAACAGCTGGCAAACTATTGGTTAAAGCTGAATATTTTATCACCCAAACCCCAATGAAATATGAAACAACTGTTAGAGGTATTATTTATTGAAGATGCAGCAACAGATGTGGCATTAATGGTTAGAGAACTGGAAAGAACTGATTTTACCCTGCAATATGCTATTGCAGACGATGAAATAAGTTTACGCACTGCATTAGCTCAAAAAAAATACCATGTTATTATTGCCGATTATAATATACCCGGCTTTAGTGGTTCTGTAGCGTTAAGCATTGCGCAGACAGTTTGTCCTGAAGTGCCTTTTATACTGGTCTCTGGAACAATTGGCGAAGAAAACGCCGTGAATATGATGCGGAATGGCGCCCATGATTACATCATGAAAAATAATCTTGCTAAGCTGCCATCCGTTGTGAAAAGGGAGTTGAAAGAAGCAGACATGCGAAAGGAAAAAATGGTGCTTGAAGAAAATATCAAGCGCATATCAAAACATGTTTCAAGGGTAACGGGTACGGAATATTTAAATGAAATAACCATACAGCTTTCAAAAACGCTCAATACAGATTATACCTTAATAAGCCTGGCAGATGATTGTATAAAGGATCATGCACAATCTGTTACATTTTGTAAAAACGGGGTTATTTCAGAAAACATACATTATGTTCTAAAAGGTACTCCTTGTGAGATGGTGTTTAATAATCAGGCTACCATTTATCTTGATAATGTACAGGAAGCCTTTCCTGCAATAGAACTGTTGAAGCGGTTGAATGCAAGAGGATATGTGGGCATTCCATTAACCGGCAGAAATGGTGAGGTAATGGGTGCTGTTGTCACTATCTTTAAAAAACCGGTGGAAAAGGCTTCATTTATTGAAACTATTATTCAGCTGTTTTCCTCTCAGATTTCAACGGAGATAGAACGCATGAAAACAGATGAGCTGATTAGGTATAATAATATTCTGATGCAACAGGCCCAGCATCTGGCTCATATGGGTAACTGGCATTGGGATTTAAAAGTGGATAAAATAAGCTGGTCGGATGAGTTGTATACTATTTATGGACTTAATAAGAATGACTACCAACCAAGTTTTTCAGGATACCTGGCTTTAGTACATTCTGAAGATAGTGCACGGGTACAGAACAGTATTGAAATGGCATTAAAAAACAAAACCTCTTTTGAATTTGAAGAAAGAATAGCAAGACCTAATAATGAGATACGATTTCTTAAGTCGTGGGGAGATGTTATAAAAGATGAGCATGATAATATAATAGGGATGTTTGGTGCCTGTTTAGATATTACAGAAAGAAAGCTTGCAGAAGAGGCGTTGTTGCTGAGCGAAAAGAAGTTTCGATCGATGGTGCATAACATTGCAGATATTATTACCCTGATAGATGAAAAGGGCAATATTTTATATGAAAGTGCCTCCATACAACATGTGCTGGGCTATACAGAAACAGAGCTGATTGGGAAAAATATTTTTGAATTACTCCATCCGGAAGATGCAGAACATATTGCCAACGTACTTTATGAAAGTATAAAAAAGGAAGGAAATAGTGTTTCTGTAGATTTCAGGTTTAAAAACAAAAATGGCGATTATGTATTGATGGAGGCGCAGGGTAATAACCAATTATCCAACCCGCATATCCGGGCAATGATTGTAAATTCAAGGGATATTACTGAACGCAGAAAAGCAGAAGTGTTATTGCAGGAAAGCAAACAATATTATCAATCCTTGTTTGAGCATAACCCGGATGCGGTTTATGCATTGGATTTTTCTGGAAAGTTTATTATTGCCAATAAAGGGCTTGCCAATATGCTGGAAACTACGGTGGATGATTTAATGAAAATGGATGATTTTTCTCCCTTTGTGCCACAAGATGAAATGCCCAGGGTAATGCACCATTTTATAGAGGCACAAAAGGGTATACCACAGCACTATGAAAAAGTAAAAATTCTTACCGCCAAAAAAAGAAAGATACTGGTGAATGCATCTAATATTCCTATTTATGTGGATGGTAAAGTAGTGGGTGTGTATGGCCTGGCAAAAGATATTACCGAAAAAGAGCGGCTGGCTGCGTTGCTGGAAAAAGAAAGAAAACAACGGATGATTGAAATTACAAACGCTGTTATCAGCGCTCAGGAAAGTGAACGGCAGATATTGGGGCAGGAGTTGCATGATAATATAAACCAGGTGTTGGCCAGTGCCAAATTATATCTGGATCTTATAAGAAGTAATAATGGATTTAATAAAGACGCATTTGCTAAATGCGACAAACTCATTAACAGCTCTATTGTTGAAATACGACAGCTTTCTCACCGGTTGATAACACCGGCATTTATTAAAGACTCACTGGCCGGAGCTATTGATAACCTATTTGATATACCGATGGAGGAAATACGTATTAACATTCACAAAGATTACAACAGCCTGGATGAGTCTTTATTAAACGACGGATTGAAGCTGACGGTTTACCGCATTATACAAGAGCAGTTTAATAATATTTTAAAATATTCTAAGGCAGAAAATGTTTTAATTACTCTTTCTAATGAAGGCGGGCCGCTGCGGGTTGCCATTAAAGACGATGGGGTGGGGGTTGATCTTTCAAAAGTGGCCCATGGGGTTGGGTTAATGAATATAAAATCCAGAGCAGGTTTACTGAATGGAGAAGTATTTATTGAAACGGCACCCAACAATGGCTTTAGTCTTGAAGTGATATTTAGCGAAAGTAAAACAGCAGAGCTGTCTGTATTATAAAAGCGGGCACTTGTTAAACTGCCCATATTGGCACTGCCGTTAAAACGAGCGTGGCAACGATGCTGCCATTATAACTACTGTTGGTAACCATAGCTTCCTCAACTTTAAATGCCGTTTAACATTTTAAAAAATGTGTAGCAACGGGTAATGCTATATTTGTAACCCTATGGCGGAAATGTTACCCAGGAAAAAGTTATTCAATTTCAGCTTGCTTAAAAGAGTGTTTCGGTTTGCAGCGCCGTATAAAAGAAAATTTTATACATCGTTGTTGCTGGCTGTTGTGTTGGCGGTAATGGCACCAGTGCGCCCCATGCTTATTCAGCTAACCGTAAACAATTATATAAAAACCGGCGCTACCGCTGCCAGCAAGCAATTTTTTTTAGAAATGGTGTTGTGGATTACTGCCATTCAGATTGCATTGCTGTTACTGGAAACTCTGGTGCGTTTTTACTTCTCTTACATTACGGCATGGCTGGGCCAGCATGTGGTAAAAGATTTACGGGTTAAAGTATATGATAAAATTTTACACCTCAACCTGGGGCAGTTTGATAAAACCCCTATAGGCACATTAACCACCCGCACCATTAACGATATAGAGTCTATTAACGATATTTTTTCTGATGGACTGATACCGATTATAGCAGACTTGCTGGCTATTATTTCTGTAGTAACTGTAATGCTGGTGGTAGATTGGCAACTGGCCTTGGTTTGCCTGGCTCCGTTTCCTGTATTAATTATAGCTACTTATTTTTTTAAAGAAAGCGTGAATAAGTCTTTTGTAAAAGTACGTAATGCAGTGGCCAGTTTAAATGCATTTGTGCAGGAGCATTTAACCGGCATACAGGTGGTGCAGGCCTTTGCTGCAGAAGACCGTGAGTTTACCAAGTTTAAAAAAATTAATAAAGAACACCGCAACGCAAATATTAAAGCCATTTTTGCATACTCTGTTTTTTTTCCGGTAGTGGAAATTATTTTAGCTGTTTCCACAGGCTTATTGGTTTGGTGGGCCGCATCAGAAGCTAATTTGTTAAAGGCGGTTTCTGCCGACGCTGCTAATGAGCAGGCCGGTAAAATGATTTCGTATTTCCTGTTTTTAAACCTGCTCTTTCGGCCTTTACGGGTAATAGCTGATAAATTTAATGTGCTCCAAATGGGCATGATTGCCAGCGAACGTGTTTTTAAAGTACTGGATAACGATGATGTAATGCCCGCTTCAGAAAAAAATATAGAACAGGTGCCGGTTGCCGGTAAAATTAATTTTGAAGGCGTGTGGTTTGCTTATACCGATGACAGGTATGTTCTTAAAAACATCAACTTTACCGTAACGCCGGGGCAAACCGTAGCCATTGTTGGGCATACGGGCAGTGGTAAAACTTCTGTAATTAGTTTACTAAACAGATTATACCAGGTACAAAAAGGGGTTATAAAAATTGACGACCGGCCTATTGCAGATTATAACCTCAGTTTTTTAAGAAGTAAAATTGGCGTGGTGTTGCAGGATGTATTTTTATTTTCAGGCAGTGTAATGGATAATATTACCCTGCGCAACCCGGCTATAACTGAAGCCGCCGTGGTAGAAGCCGCCAAATTAATAGGCATTCATAATTTTATTATGCAGTTGCCCGGCGGGTATCAATACAACGTAATGGAACGTGGTGCCACCCTTTCTTTGGGCCAGCGCCAGCTCATTTCTTTTGTACGGGCTTTATTATACAACCCCGCAATATTAATATTAGACGAAGCCACTTCATCGGTTGATACTGAAAGTGAGCAACTCATACAACACGCTATTGATACATTAATTAAGGGCCGCACCTCTATTGTTATTGCACACCGGCTTTCCACTATTTTAAAAGCCAACCAAATTATTGTATTGGATAAAGGAGAGATAAAAGAAGTGGGCAACCACGCCACACTTATAGAAAAAGGCGGCTTTTACGCCAACCTGCATAAAATGCAATTTGAAAAACACCCCGTAAATGCATAAAACCACCATAACGGTGGTTTTAGGTCATCATAGAATTATATATTTTATGTAACAAGCCAAAGGGGTATAATCAACATCGTTGCGTCGCACACTGCGGCGGCAGTACTCAGCTCAGCATTTTTTCTGATACAAAACTGCCATCTGCATTAAAAATAGCCTGCCAGCGGTTGCTGCCAATAAAAAACTTAACCTTATACGTATTACCATCTTCTTTCTGCCATTCAATTTCACCCGAAGCGCTGGGGTATTTGGCTGCAAAAGCAGATTGTACACTGCCCGGAACTGCAGACGCGGCAATTACGCCGGTGCTGGTGCTGTTATTACCACTATTGGTTTTAGTACAGGCTATTAGAGAAAAGGCAACTAATAAAGCCAAAAAATACTGTTTCATTTGGGGTTGTTTTAATATTGAAAACCAAAGGTAAAAGCGGGTGTGCCAACTCAAAAGTCAACCTGTTTCAGCGTGTAAATAAGTATTCTAAACCTGTAAATAGCCACCCTGAACCATTTGTAAAAATAAACCGCCAGTAATAGGGCTGGGGTGGGTATCTTTTTTGGGTTCGTTTTCGGTTTTTCACCCACCGCACCTTATCTTTGCGCCAAAATTAACAAACAGGTATGCGATTAAAGCGGGTAAAATACTTACTGGTAGCGAGTTTCAGCTTATTTTTATTGTCTGTTTCCACCCCGGTTAAGGCCAACGATGCACCGGAAAAAAAAGAAGGTGGTTTTAATGCCCAGGAAGTAATTTTTGACCACGTTTTAAATGCTCACGAGTTTCATTTTATGGATCTGGTGCACGAAAACGGTGAAAAGCACCCTGTTTCAATTCCACTGCCCATTATTATTTATTCTCCGCAGCGTGGTTTAACCAGCTTTATGTCGTCTAAGTTTGAGCATGGTCATGCAGCGCACAACGGTTACCGTCTGGAGCATGGAAAAATTATTGCCGTTAAAGAAGATGGTGTAACTAAAGACGAAGCTGTAAAGGTGGTAGATCTGTCCATCAGCCGCAATGTGGTGCAAATGATATTGGCGCTCTCTATTTTGGTATGGATTTTATTAAGCATTGCCGCTAAATATAAAAAAGGCTTAGGCGTAACCACTGCCCCAAAAGGCATGCAAAACACATTAGAGCCGGTAATAGCATTTGTAAGAGATGAGGTGGCTAAACCCAACCTGGGCCACAATTACATGAAGTATCTGCCTTATCTTTTAACGGTGTTCTTCTTCATTTTAGTTAATAATATTTTTGGTTTAATACCCGGCTCGGCCAACGTAACAGGTAATATTGCTTTTACTGCGGTGTTGGGTGTAATATCGCTGGTGGTAATACTGTTTAGCTCTAACAGCCATTACTGGGCACATATTTTTAACCCGCCCGTGCCGGGTGCTATGAAGCCGGTAATTGCATTGGTAGAATTTATTGGTGCGGTGTTTACCAAACCCGCTTCATTAATCATTCGTTTGTTTGCAAACATGCTGGCGGGCCATATTATCATTATCTGCTTAATTTCTCTCATTTTTATTTTTGCAGGTATGAACAAAGCTATCGGCTGGGGTTTCTCACCCATTTCTGTAGCATTTACGGTGTTTATTTACTTTATTGAAATATTGGTGGCTTTTATACAGGCATTCATCTTTACCAATCTTACCGCGGTATTTATTGGCCAGGCAAGAGAAGGAGAGCATCATGCTGAAGAAGCCCATCATTAATCTGTTTTTTATTTATCATTTATAAAAAAGCACGTATGAACTTAGGTTTAATTTTATTAGAAGCAGTGGCAAATGCTGGTGGTGCTATCGGTGCAGGTATTGCTGCTATCGGTGCAGGTATTGGTATTGGCCAGATTGGTAAAGGTGCAGTAGAAGCTATTGCCCGCCAACCAGAAGCTGCTAACGACATTCGTTCTAACATGATCCTGACTGCTGCGTTTGTGGAGGGTGTTGCCCTTTTCGCGGTAATTGCAGGTATCCTGGCAATGTTCGTTTAAAAATTACAACTGCACTCAAAGCACAGGGCAATGGGTGCAGTTCTTTTCAACTTTTAGAAACAATTTGATTATGTTTTTACTAAATATAGATTTATTAAAACCAGAAGTTGGTTTGCTTGTTTGGACTGCGTTGGTGTTTGTTATAGTCTTCTTTATTCTTAAAAAATTTGCATGGCCAGCCATAATAAATGGTTTGAAAGAAAGAGAAAACGCTATTGCTGATTCTTTAGCTTCTGCTGAAAAGATTAAAACAGAAATGGCGCAAATGAAAAGCGAGAATGAAGCCTTACTGGCCAAAGCCCGTGAAGAAAGCAGTGCCATGATTAAAGAAGCTAAATTAAATGCCGATAAGATGGTGGCCGAAGCAAAAGATAAAGCCAAGGCTGAATACGACCGTATTGTGGCCGATGCACAAAACGCCATTACCCAGCAAAAAAATGCGGCTTTAACGGAGGTTAAAAATCAGGTGGGTAACCTGGTAATTGAAGTGGCTGAAAAAGTATTGCGCAGAGAGCTGAGCAATAAGCCCGAGCAGGAAAGCTATATTAAGCAACTGGCAGATGATGTTAAATTGAACTAAGGCTTTTAATTTTCAAATTGTACTATGCAGAATCCACGTTTAGCAGGAAGATATGCAAAGAGTTTAATAGACCTGGCTGTTGAACGCAACCAGTTGGAGGCCGTGCATGCTGATATGCAATACCTGCAGGCAGTATGCAAGGGCAGCAAAGATTTTGTAAACCTGTTGCGCAGCCCCATTATTAAAGCCGATAAAAAAGAGAAAATTTTACAGGCTGTTACAGAGGGTAAGGTTAGTGAGTTAACGGCTGGCTTTAATAAACTTTTGGTAAACAAAAGCCGCGAGCAGTTTTTGCCAGAAATTATTACTGCAGTTATTGAACAATACAATGCTATTAAAGGCATACAGAAAGTGAAGCTGACTACCGCTACGCCTGTTTCTGATGAATTGAAGCAAAGCATTATTGGTAAAATAAAAGCAGCTACTGGTTTTGAGCACCTGGATGTTGAAACCAACACACAGCCAGAACTGATAGGCGGCTTTGTGCTGGAGTTTAATAATAAGCTGGTGGATGCAAGTATTTTGAGAGACCTGAGAGATATTAAAACACAGTTTCAGAAAAACATTTACGTGCAAAATATACGTTAATGGCTGAAGCGCTTGTTGCGGCTGAAGGGTGCGACGCAACAATGCTGAAAAGAACCACACCCGCTGATAAACAAAAAAATTTGAACTTCTAAATTGATATAAAATGCCTGAAATTAAACCAGATGAAATATCTGCGATACTGCGCCAGCAACTAAGCAATTTTAATGTGGGTGCAGACCTGGAGGAAGTAGGTACCGTTTTACAAGTGGGTGATGGTATTGCCCGTGTTTACGGATTGAACAATGTAAAAAGTGGTGAACTGGTAGAGTTTGCCAATGGTGTTAAAGCAATTGCTCTTAACCTGGAAGAAGATAATGTGGGTGTGGTATTGATGGGCGAAAGCAAAAACATTAAAGAAGGTGAAAAAGTACGTCGCACCGGTCGTATTGCCTCTATTAAAGTGGGTGAAGGCCTGGTAGGACGTGTTATTAATATGCTGGGTGAAGCCATTGATGGTAAAGGCCCCATTACCGGAGACTTATATGAAATGCCACTGGAGCGTAAAGCACCGGGTGTAATTTTCAGAGAGCCGGTAAAAGAACCCCTGCAAACGGGTATTAAAGCAATTGATGCCATGATTCCAATTGGACGTGGCCAGCGTGAATTGGTAATTGGCGACCGCCAGACTGGTAAAACCGCTATTTGTATTGATACCATTATTAACCAGAAAGAGTTTTTTGATGCCGGTAAGCCGGTGTATTGTATTTATGTGGCTATTGGTCAAAAAGCGTCTACCATTGCTGGTGTAATGAAAACTCTGGAAGAAAATGGTGCCATGGCTTATACCACTATTGTAGCGGCTTCTGCATCTGACCCTGCACCACAGCAGTTCTATGCGCCTTTTGCCGGTGCTGCTATTGGTGAGTTCTTCCGCGATACCGGACGCCCTGCATTAATTATTTACGATGACCTGTCTAAACAAGCGGTGGCTTACCGTGAGGTATCATTATTATTACGCCGTCCTCCGGGCCGTGAAGCGTACCCTGGTGATGTGTTTTACCTGCACAGCCGTTTATTAGAAAGAGCGGCTAAAGTAATTGCTAAGGATGAGGTGGCTAAGAAGATGAATGATTTACCAGAGTCTATCCGTCATTTAGTAAAAGGTGGTGGTTCTTTAACTGCTTTACCAATTATTGAAACACAGGCGGGTGACGTATCTGCATACATTCCTACCAACGTAATTTCTATTACCGATGGTCAGATCTTCTTAGAAGGTAACCTGTTTAACGCAGGTATCCGTCCGGCAATTAACGTGGGTATTTCTGTAAGCCGTGTGGGTGGTAATGCGCAAATTAAATCAATGAAGAAAGTGTCTGGTACATTAAAATTAGACCAGGCCCTGTACCGCGAAATGGAAGCCTTCTCTAAATTTGGTGGCGACCTGGATGCGGCTACTAAATCTGTATTGGATAAAGGTGCCCGTAACGTGGAAGTGTTGAAGCAATTACAATACTCACCCATGAGCGTGGAAAAACAGGTGGCTATTATTTACCTGGGTACACAAGGTTTAATGCGTGAAGTGGCTGTTAAGCGTGTAAAAGAATTTGAAGAGCATTTCTTATTAGAAATGGAGAATAAACTGCCGAACGTATTAGCAGAATTTAAAAAAGGTAATTTACCAGAAGATGGTTTAAAAGCTATGACAGACTTAGCCAAAGGTTTAATGCCTCAGTACAAAGCTTAATAACAGTACTGCAATATAAAAAGCCACTCTGCAAAGAGTGGCTTTTGTTTTTTTATAAACAGTGTTATTATTTACCGGGCATACACCCCGTTGGGAGATACCACACTGGCCGGGCCGCCGCTAATACCCACGGGCGGAACAATAATATTAATAAGCTCTCCATTTACTTTTAAAATGGCTTTGCGGGCATGTATTTCTACGCCTTGCTGGTAAAACGGGGGCATTACACCGGGCTTGCGGTCTATTAAATAAGGCTCGCTAAAATCACCCAGTTCCACTTCAAATACATAGCCATTGGTAATGCAGGTGGCTTTGGCGCCGGTGGCCGTAATACTAATATCAAAGCTGGCATTTAACACCGGTGCATGTTCAAATGGAGTGCCGCCAAAAATATGTGCACCAAAATAGTTGCCTACCGTTTCATCGGTACTAACAAAGCCCATCACAGCTGGCATTGCATCGCTGTAGGGCTGCCATAAAATCATACCACTGGGGGCACTGCCCACCGGGGTATGTACCATGCGGCCCAGGTGTACAATTACATTGGGCATTCTTAAATCGGGGCTGGTTACGGCTACCAGGTCTACGCCGCCTTCCCAGCTCATCCATTGGGTTACGTTATTCATATAGCAATTTTTGAGGTTGAAAAAATGAAAGTAACCGATCTGTAAAAGCTTGCCTATACCGCTTTCAGGGTATTTTGGTAACCGGCAATAGTGCAGGTAGCAACATCGTTGCGTCGCACCCTTCAACTAAGGTATATGGTGTGAGGCATACGGTTTAAGGCCTTATACCCTAAGCCTTACAGCTCCTGCCTTTTCTTCTGTACAAGTGTGCGACGCAACAATGCTGAAGCGAGATTTGATGCCGGCACCCTACATCTCTTTATTAAATATACCCTGCGCAGGGTATTACACGGGTTTTAATAAGCAGCTACTTTCAGGGCATAAAATGTAACCAACATGAAAAAGGCTTTTGGGCTATTACTAATAATTAGTATTGCTCTTTCTGCTGTGGCACAACCCAAGCGATATACCGGCGCCACTTTTAATTCCAGCACCATTGCCGCCACACCCAAAAAAGTAGGGCTTTCACTCAGAAGTTTTCAAAGTATGCCATCGGCTTACACATTAGAGCCATGGTGCCCTACACCCGGTAACCAGGGCAACCATGGCACTTGTGTGGCTTTTGCAAATGGTTATGGTATTGGTACTATATTGTATGCAAAGCATCATAACATAACCGATAAAACTATTATTGATAAATATGCGTACTCGGCCACGCATTTATATGAACGTATTAAATCGGCAGACGATAAAGATTGCCAGTTTGGGTCTGACCCCATAAAAGCATTGTGGTTAATGGCAGATAGTGGCAATGCATTAAACCGTACAGTGCCTTATGTATGCGGCACCTATATTAGTCAGCAGGCTAAAGACGAAGCACCGAATTATAAAATAAAAGACGCTACTATTTTGTTTGCCGCCAAGGGCATGCTAACTACAGACATGTTTGTAGTAGAGCCGCAAATGGCCATTGATCTTACTAAAAAAGCATTGCTTGAAGGAACACCAGTTTCAACAGGCTTTCATTTACCTGAAAGTTTTTTTAGTATAAAAACAGATGTTTGGTACACCAGTGCGGCAGATACGCTAAGCGATTGGAAACATAATGGCCATGCCATGGCTATTGTGGGATATGATGATAATAAAGCAGGCGGTGCTTTTAGAGTATTAAACAGTTGGGGCACAGCCTGGGCCGATAAAGGATATGTATGGATACGCTATAAAGATTTTACAAAATGGTGTGTGTTGGCAATGCAGGTATTTGGCAGTGATTTTACACCCATGCCGGAAGAATTAAAACCCAAGCCAGAACCCAACCCGGCACCGCAACCACAGCCCGAACCGGCACCCAAACCAGAGCCTAAACCCGAACCTAAACCAGAACCGCAGCCAGAGTTTATTACAGTACTAAATGGCAGTGTTGAATTTAAACTGAATACCGGAGAAGATATGCCGGTAACAAAAATATCCAGCCGTAATCTGGTGGTGGAAGAAGATGTAACTACTTACAAAGAAGACCTGGTGGCTTATACAATGATGAATACATACAACAGCGGCACTAAATTTCGCTTTTATCTGAATACAGAAACAGAAGCTTATATCTATGCTTTTGCTACAGACCTTACCGGTAAAATAAACCGTATTCTGCCTTATGATGATGTAACATCTACCCACGTGGGTAGCAATACTGTTATTGCATTTCCATCAGATACCAAGGTTATAAAGCTGGATGAAAACAAAGGAACCGATTACCTGCTGATACTTTTTTCAAAGGAAAAAATAAATGTAAACGAGCTGATGCAGGCAATGAATAACGTAAAAGGAGGTCTTTCTCAAAAAATTATTACGGCACTGGGCAGTAAGCTGGTGGCAAAAGAAAAAATCAGTTACGACCCCGTTAAGACGGCTTTTCAATTGCAGCGTAAAGGCAACCGTAACCTAACAGTTGCTGATGAAGCAGAAGCACTGATTGGTTCAGTAGTGCCACTAATGGTAGAAATTAAACACCAGTAATTTTTAAACAGGTGCACATGAAAAAGGAAATAACACAAAAACATTTTTTTAACGCAAACAGCAAATGGGTAATTGCTTTTTTGCTGTTACTTTCAGGCATACACACAAACGCACAGCGGCCCGAATTAATTATACCTGCCACTCATGTTGCCCGCTCAGTAATTATTTCTCCCGATGAAAAATGGGTGGTATCCGCTGCAGAAGATGGCGTAAAAATATGGGATTATAAAAGTGGGAATCTTATAAAAAATCTGGCACCCGGTGGAAAAAATAATGAACGGTTTAATAATGGCCGTATTACTATGGCAATAGATGGAAACAGTAAACAACTGGCCATGTATATTGCAGATACCCTATATCTGTTCAATCTGCAAACTTTTAATTATACGCAGCGGATTGCTTTAAAAGGAGACCGTACCGCATTTACATTTTCTAAAGACGGAGCAGTATTGTATGCGGGTGGTGAGTACCCGGAAGATTATGACAACCGTATAGTAGAAAAGATAGACTTGCTTTCCGGCAAGGTAAGCCTGTTGCAAACTTTTTATTTAAAAACCCCTGCCACCCACCAGCTAACCCGCATCATCTTAAAGACTGATGAAACAGAGATGATGGTGTATGATGCTATTATGGGCACCTGGCTGATTGACATGCGTACTAATAAGGTTAAGAAATTCTTTAGCGATAAACTGAATTATTTACCCTTTGACTATCTGCCCAATGGCAACCTGCTTGCTTTTGCAGGGCGGCAAGAGCATGTATTATATATGCAGGAAACAGATGCTAAAACCTACACTGCAGTTAAAAAATCAAAATTGCTTTTTAAGTCTGATGCTGATATTAATGCTATTGATTATGTAACTACTTTTTACAGCGGTACCGGAAAATATGGGTTGTATTACCAGAATAATTTTGTACTCTTTAATGCTATCAGTTTTTTAGGTACAGTAAAAACAGAAATGGCCAAGCGGGATAAATATGGCTGGATAGACAACCTTACCATAGCATTAGCACCCACCGGCAACCAATACATTCTGGGGCTTCAAATGGAAAAATGCAATGCTGTTACACATCAAACCATCGCTAAGTATGGAGAGTTTCCTTTAGATTCTTATGTGCAGTTTGTTTTTAAACATATGGATGGTGTTTGCCTAAAAGACCGCATACTTACTTTTGAAAACGGGGTGTTTAATTTAAGACTGGTAGACCCAATATCCAGCAGGGCTAAAATTGACTATTCTGACTTTTTGTACCGGCTTACCAAAGATGGTAAAACCGGTTTTTTATACAGCCAGGATTATGGGCTGTTTCGCTTTGACCCCAATACTGCTAAAATAGAATACGAGGCCATAACCAAGGTGGCTAACCTTAATAAGAAGTTTGTAGGCATGCAAATTTTTGATGAACATAACCTGATGGCACTGATTGGTGATGAAGGAATTTATGTAATGGAACTGAATACCTTTAAACTGTTATATATTGTAGATATTCCTTTTGGTTTAGAGTATATCTTATACGAGCGGCTGGATAAATATTGCGATATCTCTCCTGATAAATCTAAAATGATTCTGTTTGCAGAACAGCGGGAAGGCGATAGTGCAATTATATCCTGTGTAGATTTAAGTAACCGGAACGAAATATGGCAGTATGTATCTGAAGATGTAAATAACCTGCGCTTTACAGCCGATGGTAAACAGTTGATGTTTAGCTGCCGCGATAAACTGTATTATTTGGATGCTATCACCGGAAAAGAAGTTGGCAAAACTATTCAGTTGCCAGCCACTACCTATGCGACAATCATTTCTCCCTCCGGAAGGAAAGCGGTAACACAAATACCTGTAGATACCAGTATCAATGCCGGTTATAATATCGGGGTAATAGATGTTGCCAACCGCAAAACGCAGGGAATTATTAATGGCACCGGAGATTATGTATCGGGTCTGGTATTTGCCAAAAATGAACGTTATATGCTGAGCGAAGAATATGGCGGGCTTTGTTTTTGGGATACAGAAAAACAACGGCAGATTGGCAAGCTCTATCTTTTTGAAAATTCAGCGGAATGGATACTGGTAACCCCCGACGGGCGGTTTGATGCTACAGAAGGGGCCCTAAAAAAAATGTATTACACCAAGGGTAAAGAAATAATACCGCTTGAAAGCTTATACGAAAAATATTATGTGCCGGGTTTATTAAAACAAGTTTGGGAAAACACCCTTCCGGAGAGCCTGCCTGATATTGGTGAATTGAAATTACCACCTACCATTCAGCTTACCTTACAAAATGCTGATAGGAATCTGGTGGTGACTGATGATGTGCCGCTTATTAAAACAGACAAACAACAGGTAACCATTGTGGCCGAAGCAAACGGACTACAAGATCTGGTAACTGAAATAAGATTATATCAAAATGGTAAGCTGGTACAGAGTACCCGTAACCTTACAGTGGAAGAGGATAAAGGAGAGCGCCTGTTAACCAAATTATTTACGGTAACATTAAACCCCGGAGAGAACAATTTTAAAGCGATTGCTATTAACAGCCAGCGAACAGAGAGCGTTCCTGCAGCCTTAATTGCTAATTACACACCTGCAGCAAATACAGTGCAGCCTGTTACCAATACTATTCAGCTGCATGTGGTGGTGGTGGGTATTAATGCCTATAAAAATCCCAAGTACAATCTTAATTATGCGTTGGCGGATGCTTCGGCATTTTCTGCATCAATTAATGAAGGTGCCAATACCCTGTTTTCAAAAATCAATACAGTTTTTTTAAAAGACGCAGATGCTACCAAAGAAGGAATACTGGCAGCTTTTGAAAAAATAAAAGCCGGCGCACAGCCACAAGATTTGTTTGTGTTTTATTATGCAGGTCATGGTGTTATTAACGATAAAAAAGAGTTTTTTCTGGTACCACACGATGTTACACAACTCTATGGCAACGATGATGCATTGGCCCAGAAAGGAATTAGTGCCGCTTTACTGCAACAGGTAAGTAAAGAAATAAAAGCACAGAAGCAATTGTTTATTTTAGATGCCTGCCAGAGTGCGGGTGCGCTGGAAACCATTGCCGCAGCCCGTGGCGCCGCAGAAGAAAAAGCCATTGCCCAGCTGGCACGGTCTACCGGCACACAGTGGCTCACAGCATCGGGTAGCGAACAGTTTGCTTCAGAATTTTCTCAGCTGGGGCATGGTTCATTTACATATTGCCTGTTAGAAGCATTTAAAGGCGCAGCCGACCAGGGCGATAAAAAATTAACAGTAAAAGAACTGGATGCTTACCTGCAAACAAAAGTGCCAGAGGTAACTCAAAAGTATAAAGGCACTCCGCAGTACCCGGCCAGTTACAGTTATGGTAACGACTTTCCAATAATAATAATCAAATAAACAACCTTTAGTAACTCTTAAACAATACAAGTATGAATAAGTTTCTTATGGTGATAGTGATGGTTTGTTTTGCTGCTTCAGGCATAGCACAGCAAAAACCGGCTACACCTGCTAAAACAGCGGCAGTTACAACCCCTGCCAAACCACCCGTAATAGTTTCTACCAAAGAATTAAAAAAGCAATTAGAAAGAAATTTTACCCGCAAACGCTACAAAGCAGTTATACCTATTGCAGATACGCTGTTAAAGCGAAATAAAAAGGACGAAAATGCTTTCCGTAAAAAAGTATTCAGTAAGGTATATTTAAAAATGGACAAAGCCGCCATTGCAGATTTAAAACAATATTATAAAAATAAAGATACTGCCGCCACTATTATTGCCATTATACCCTACACGTTCGATTTTAAATCTAAAAACCGCTCAGGCGATATTTATTATAAATCAGCCATGGCATGGGCCCCTAAAAATGGTATCCCATATATTTTATACGGGGCAGAGCAGGCCGATAATAAAATGATTACAGAGGCATTAGCCAATTCAGAAAAGGGTTACAACCTGCTGAATGCAGCGTATAAAAAATCTTTTGTAAGCACATACGCCATGGTATTATTTGAAGCAGATAAAAAAGAAGAAGCCTATAAAACTCTGGAAACAGAAATAACTACTGGCAATGCGCAGGATGAAGTGGTAAGAAGTTATTTTCAGTTTTTTGAAAAAGATAAGAAATACCAGGAAGGTATTGATAAGGCCACAGCGTTTATAAAAGAAAACCCTCTTGAAATTTTTTATACCCGCCGTGCTTTATTATACAACGCCAATGGCAATGCCGATAAGGCCTGCGAAGATGCAGCCACTATTGCCCGTGAATACAGCTTTGATTACTGGCAACGCCGGTTTGGTTGCGCAGAGGTTATGGCCGATGTTACACCCACACCGCAACGTACCTATATTTATGAAGTACAATTTCAGGGAAATACTTATGACTTTAGAGTAACCAACCCTATTGTAAATATGGCCAATGGCATTTCATTTAAATTTAAGATGACCGGAGATGTGGGTATTGGTGGTTTAATAAGCATTAGTAAAGAAGCAACTGATACGGCACATACACAAAACAACCGCTTTAGCAACGGAGATTTGCAATTAACCGATGCCACAACGGTTTGGATTAGCAATGCTGTTTTTAATGATCTTAAAACAAAAGGTGAAACTTTTATAAGTGCCGATATTTTTGGTGAAAAGCAATACGAGATAATTGTTGACGACTACAACGATGATGATGAATTTTATACGGTAAGAGTGGATGATAAAGACAAATACATACGCTGTATAAAAATAGCATCAAAAGATGGCGATGAAGAAATATGGATTAACGACGACCCAAAAAATCCGTTGATTTTAAAAATGAAACTGAGCTTTTCAATAGAACTGAAACAAGTATTGTAATTTTTATGGCCCGGCTAAACAAATAACCGGGCATTCTTGCGTCGCACACTTATGCCGCATAACCCGCATCAACTGCTTTAGCCCCCGCTATAGCAGTTTTTTATTGCAGGCACTGGCATTGGTTGAAGAATTACCGCCAGTTTGTATGTATAATGCTTGAACAAGTTTGCCGCCCCTGAACCAAATGAACTAATTTTCTGTTATTATTTTTCAGTAAACGATAAAAGCAGCAGTAGTAAAAGCTGCGTTATTGGCTGCAGTACAAGAGTGCGACGCAACCACTGCTGCCACAACGTATACTGCCGGCAACAAAAAATACAACTATGGCTAAAGCAAGTTTAGAACTGGTGAATGCTTTGCGCATTACCGCACAGCGTTTGCAAAACGGGGCAGATTACTATTGGGGCCACCATGGCAGTTGTAATTGTGGCAACCTGCTGCAGGTAGTGGCTGGTATAGATAAGGATGAGGTGTTGCGCTATGCACACAGTGCTGCCGGAGAGTGGACGGAAATTGCAGAAGAATACTGCCACGTTACCAATGCGCCGGTTAGTTATGTATTAAGCAAGCTGCAGGAAATTGGGTTAACACCCACCGATATACATAATATAGAATATCTGGAAGACCGCAAAGTACTGCAGGCCTTACCCGGCGGTTTTCGATGGCTGAAAAGAAATGTGCGGGAAGATGTGATTGTTTATTTTAATGCATTTGCACAATTGCTGGAAGATGAATTGGCACAATCTGTTACTGTAAACTGGGCCGCCCTTACGCAAACAGAAATTGCCGTAGCTGCCCTGTAATCATTTCAATAATTTTACTGTTTTTTTAAGAGCACTACCGCGTCTTTTAATACATTGCACTTTCAAAAAAACACTGTTTATGAGAAAGTGCTTTTTTCTTTTCTTGCTTTTAGGTGTTATTGCTGTCAGCCGGGCACAAAACAATCTGGTGGTGGCAGGGCCGATGCCCGGTTATGTTGAATATCGTACAGCAAAAATTTGGGTAGAGTTAGGGCCTATGGCAAAGCAGGCTGCCATTAAATACTGGAAGCAGGATGCACCACAACAAGTACAAACAAAAAACATCAGCGGCAATTTTAACGGTCATTATAAAACCTTGCAGGTTACATTAACCGGTTTATCGGTTAATGCTACGTATCAGTACGAGATACTGGTAAATGGTGTGGCCACTAAAAAAGGCGGCAGCATTACAACCACCAATTTATGGCAATATCAAAAGCCGGTGCCCGATTTTAGTTTTTTAGCAGGCAGCTGTGCTTATTTTAATGAACCAGCATACGACCGCCATTATGTAGATATGATTCGCCTGAACCAACCCGCCACCCCATATGGCGGAGACTCTTCTATTTTTGAAACAATGGCTAAAGAAAAAACCGCTTTTATGCTTTGGCTGGGCGATAA
>JANRMC010000141.1:0-20326 GCA_033761915.1 Flavihumibacter sp. | reverse complement strand
ATAGGTTAAAGAAGGGTTTTGGCAGGCTGCACTGGTCATAAATGAACCATCGGTTACAAACACGTTTGGTGCATCCCAAACCTGGTTCCATTTATTTAATACCGATGTTTTGGCATCGTGACCCATACGTGCGGTGCCCATTTCATGAATACCGCGGCCGGGGTAAGGATCATTATCTCCGGCATATACGTTTTTAACACCCAGTGCTTCCAGCATTTCTTTGGCATCTTCTTTCATGTCTTTACGCATGTTCAGTTCATTTTCCTTTAACTCACAATCAATGCTTAAAACATTCAGCCCCCATTTATCTTTTTTGGTTTTATCCAGTGTTACTTTGTTTTCGTGGTAAGGCAAAATTTCTCCAAAGCCACCCATACCAAAGGTCCAGCCACCGGGTTCTGTTAAGGCGTCTTTAAATTGTCCGCCAATGCTGTATTCTGCCACATCGCGGCTCCAGCCCTGGCGGCTGGCACCACCTTGGTAGCCAAAGCCACGCAGGTAGTTACGCTTATCTCCAAAGAAATTACGGTAGCGAGGTATGTAAATGCCATTTGCACGACGGCCAAATGTGTATTTATCATCATAACCATCAACAGTACCACCGGCCCAAACGCCCAGATGGTGGTCCATTAAGTTATGTCCTAACTGATCGCTGCTGCTGCCCAAGCCTCCGGGCCATATATCGGTGGCAGAGTTTAATAATATCCAGGTAGAGTTTAAGGTAGAGGCGTTTAAGAATACGATTTTTGCTTTGTACTCGTAGGTTTTATTGGTTTCTGCATCCAGTACTTCTACACCTGTTGCTCTTTTTGTGTCTTTGTTGTATAAAATTTTTGTAACAATCTGATTCGCTTGAAGTGTAAGATTACCCGTAGCCATTGCAGCAGGTAATGTGGCAGATTGTGTGCTGAAATAACCACCATAGGGGCATCCATACCAGCATTTATCTCTGAACTGGCATTGGCGGCCGTTAATGGGTACTGTTGCGTGTGCACAACGGCCAATAATCATTTTACGATTACCACTGTAAAGGCCTTTTATTTTCTGGCTCATGTCTTTTTCAACACAAGTCATATCCATGGGTGGTAAGAAATCACTATCTGGCAATTCGGGTAATCCTTCTTTACTGCCACTGATGCCAGCAAATTTTTCAACATAGCTGTACCATTGTTCCAGCTCTTTGTAACGTACGGGCCAGTCTACACCAATGCCTTCTTTAGCATTTTCTTCAAAATACATATCACTCCAGCGATAGCTTTGGCGACCCCATAATAATGAACGGCCACCTACATGATAGCCACGAAACCAGTCAAAACGTTTTACTTCTGTATACGGACTATCCTTATCGCTGGCCCACATACTTAAGTTGCGTTCATTAAGCGGGTAGTCTCTTTTTAATACCGGATAATTCTGAATCATTTCCTGGGTGCGCTGGCCGCGGTGCGGATAGTCCCATGATTCTTTATTGGCATCCACATAGTCCTTCACATGTTCTATGTTCCGGCCTCTTTCTAATAGTAAAGTTTTTAACCCTTTTTCTGTTAGCTCTTTGGCAGCCCAGCCACCACTAATTCCTGAGCCAATAACAATGGCATCAAATACGTTTTCTGGCATACGTGTAGTATATGTTTATTATTTATGTAATCAACTTTAGCAATGCTGTGCAACAGTAGTTGCGTCGCACCCTTCAACAACAGTAATTCTAATCAGCAATACGTTTAAAAAACAGGCCTTACACATCACAAATCTGTATTGCCTTTTTTAAAGCAGCTACTTTGGCTTTTGGTTCTTTGGCAGTAGGAATAAATTCCTGCGCCACATAACCTTTATAGCCTGTAGCAACAATAGCATTCATAATGGCCGGATAATACAATTCCTGTGTTTCGTTTATTTCGTTTCTTCCGGGCACACCGGCTGTATGGTAATGGCCAAAATACTGGTGATTGTCGCGAATGGTTCTTATCACATCCCCTTCATTTATCTGCATATGATAAATATCGTACAGTATCTTAAAGTTTTCAGATCCTATTCTTTTACACAGTTCAACCGCCCAGGCGCTTTTATCGGCCATATAATCTTTGTGGTTAATCTTACTGTTGAAAATTTCAATTTGTACAATAACGCCATGCTTTTCGGCAAGGCCCATAATTTTTTTAAGGCCTTCGGTACAGTTTTTTAAACCCGTTTCATCATCCATACCGTTGCGGTTACCGCTAAAACAAATAAGATTTTTATAACCAGCTTGCTGTACCAGTGGTATTGCTTCTGTAAACTGCTGTATCAGTTTGGGGTGGTTAGCAGGTTTATTCCATCCTTCGGTAAGGCTAATGTCTCCGGCGGTATAACACATAGAGCAGTGCAGGCCGTGTTTTTGCAGGGTGGGCCAGTCTTTAGGGGCAATCAAATCAATAGCACCCAGCCCCATTTTCTTTACGGTAACGCAGAGTTCCTCTAATGGCATAAAGCCATAAGTCCACTGGCAAACAGAATGGTTAATATTACCTTTTAGTTTCAAAGCTTCAGTTGAGTTATCAGAGTTGGCAAAAGAAGATAACATTGCGGCATTACCTACTGCAGCAGTGCCAGCAATTATGTTCTTTAAAACTTGCCGCCTGTTTGGCTGATTAGACATAGCATGTAATTTAAATAAAGCAGGTGAGAACTGCAGGCCGTTTGTAAAATATTATCATATATCAAATAGCGGCTGCGTTTTTCTTTTTTGTTTTCATGTAAAAGAATAAACCCGTAAACGCCGCAATTAAAATTATAGGAATAATTAAAGTGGCATTCAGCACCTCTGGGCCGGCAGCTTTATTAGCGGCATCAAGGGCTGCTTTCATTTCTGCAGAAGCCTCTGGCGAGTTATAAAGTTTTAAGTCTGCTCCGGCAGGAAGTTTATTGGCAATTAACTTATCATAATAACCACCCATAATAATAGTATATAATGATACTGCAAACATACCCGCACCACCCATCAGGTTAATACCAACAGCTCCTGTTTTGGGTAGGTTTTCAGAAACAAAACCCAGCATGGTGGGCCAGAAATAACAAACACCAATGCCAAATACCAGTGCACCTACAAACAGCATATTACCAGTGCTGTGCCCCAGCATATACAAGCCCAGTGCTGCAAATACAGTTGATGCTAATAACACACCTTGCGGAGATAATTTATGCACCACAGGTTCAGCAAGGCCGCGGCCCACAACCATCACACCCGTGGTAATAGTTAATAATAATATCGGATTGCTGGTAACATTGCTTAATAACAGGTTTATCCACTGACCAGTAAACAATTCTGTAATAGCAGTACCAAACATGCAAATAATCATAAACCAAAACAGAGGCGTTAACAGCGATTTGTACATTTCGGAAGTAGAAACGCCACTGGCAACTCTTTCCGTAACCGGAAAATCAAGTTTATAGAACATATAACCATACAGCGCTGTAGGAATAAGCATCATTGCCATCTGTACTTGCCAACCCAACCCAATTTTATCAAATAAAAACACAATTAAAGTGCCTATTACTATACCACCCGGAAACCACAAATGGAAGTGATTAAGTTTGGTTGTTTTGTTATCTGAATAAATAGCAGTTACCAATGGGTTACAAGCAGCTTCCACTGTACCATTGGCAATGCCTATTAATAGCGTAGATAAGAAAAGTGTCCAATATCCTCCGGCAAAAATGGTTAACAAAATACCAGCCAGGTGAAAAATAAAAGCCAGAAGTAATAAACGTTTCATGCCAATAGCATCAACTACTATACCACCAATAATAACAGCCAACGGAAAACCCCAGAAAGCAGTTGCGGCAATTGTACCCAACTCTTCTTTGCTTAAATTAAACTGTACACCAAGGCGGCCTAATATACCAGCTCTGATACCAAAAGATAAAGAGGTAACTAATAAGGATAAGCAGCTGGCAATAAATAACTGCTTCCGGTTAATTGTAGTTGGCATGAATCGTTAGTTTTGTTTTAAGAAACTAAATGTAAGAAAATATTCTGCTAACAAATGTTGTTCAATAAAAAAGTATTGGCTTTTGATAAAATAGTTATATCGCTGTTTATCTTTATTGCTTAAAATTGTAATCCTCTAATTTTTTAACATTAACTAATTGCTTTACATATGAACAGAAAACTAAGAATGGGTATGGTGGGCGGTGGTAAAGACGCTTTCATTGGTGCCATTCACCGGCATGCTGCATTTATGGATGGTATGGTTGAACTGGTTTGCGGTGCTTTAAGTATTAATCCAGATGTGGCCGTAGATTCTGCCCGTTCGTTATTTATTGCAGAAGACCGCACTTATCTCAACTTTGAAGAGATGATTAAAAAAGAAGCGGCTCTTCCGGCAGATAAAAGAATGGATTTTGTTACCATTGTTACACCCAACTTTGCACACTTTGCTCCGGCAATGATGGCTTTAGACCACGGCTTTCATGTGGTAATAGAAAAGCCCATTACATTTACTATTGATGAAGCAAAACAATTAAAACAAAAACTGGATGAAACCGGTTTGTTGCTTTGCTTAACACATACCTATTCCGGCTATCCCATGGTTAAGCAGGCAAAAGCTATGGTAAAAGAGGGCGTGTTGGGCAAAATAAGAAAAGTATATGTTGAGTATCCGCAGGGATGGCTAAGCAAACTTTCAGAAAGAGAAGGTAATGCACAAGCTGCCTGGAGAACTGACCCCAAGAAGAGTGGTAAAAGTGGTTGTATGGGAGACATTGGTACCCATGCTGCACATCTTGCAGAATATATTACCGGTTTAAAAATTACCAAGCTTTGTGCAGACTTAAACGTAATGGTAGAAGGCCGCCTGCTGGATGATGATGGTAACGTATTGCTGAAATTTGAAAATGGTGCTGCCGGTGTTTTAATGGCATCGCAAGTGGCAGCCGGAGAAGAAAATGCTTTAAAGATTAGAGTGTATGGTGAAAAAGGAGGCATTGAATGGGCACAGCAAGAACCCAATACCCTATTGGTAAAATGGCTGGATCAGCCCGCACAAATATTAAGAGCTGGTGGTAATTACGGAGACCGCCTCAGCAGTTTTGCAACCCACAACTGCCGCACGCCAGGCGGCCACCCGGAAGGTTACCTGGAAGCCTTTGGTAATATTTACAGAAACTTCTCTTTAACATTAGCAGCCCGTATAGATGGTAAAGAACCTACCAAAGAAATGCTCGATTTTCCAAGAGTGGAAGAAGGTATCCGCGGCATGGCATTTATAGATAATGTAGTGGCTTCTTCACAGTCAGACAAAAAGTGGACAGACTACACCGTATAAAAAATTAAATAACTAAACGCTGTTTGCACAGTTGGCCGCTGTGCTAAAACAAAATTTAACTCATGACAACCATCAAAGGTCCAGGAATTTTTTTAGCCCAGTTTATGGGAGATAAGCCGCCCTTTAATAGCTTAAAAGCTATTTGCCTGTGGGCAGAAAGTTTGGGCTTTAAAGGCGTGCAAATACCCAGTTGGGATGCCCGCTGCATCGACCTTCAAAAAGCAGCAGAAAGCAAAACCTATGCAGATGAAATAAAAGGCACCGTGGAAGAGTGTGGTTTGCAAATAACCGAATTATCCACCCACTTACAAGGCCAGCTGGTGGCCGTACACCCTGCTTACGATGCCATGTTTGATGGCTTTGCCCCCGCAGCGGTACATGGCAACAGTAAAGCCCGTACTGAGTGGGCCATACAACAATTAAAATATGCTGCCAAAGCTTCACAAAACTTAGGGTTAAATGCACACGCCACATTTAGCGGTGCATTGTTATGGCATACCGTTTATCCGTGGCCACAACGCCCCGCAGGGTTGGTGGAAACCGGTTTTACAGAATTAGCCAACCGCTGGTTGCCTATTTTAAATGCTTTTGATGAATGTGGTGTGGATGTTTGCTATGAAATACACCCCGGTGAAGATTTACACGATGGCGTTACCTACGAAATGTTTTTAGAAAAAGTAAACAACCACGCACGGGCTTGTTTGTTGTATGATCCGTCTCACTTTGTATTGCAATGCCTCGATTATCTTTCTTATATAGATCATTACCACGAACGCATCCGCATGTTTCATGTAAAAGATGCAGAGTTTAATGCCAGCGGTAAACAAGGCGTGTATGGCGGCTACCAAAGCTGGTTAAACCGTGCCGGCCGTTTCCGCAGCCTGGGCGATGGACAGGTAGATTTTAAATCGGTATTCAGTAAACTGGCGGCCTACGATTTTAAGGGCTGGGCTGTTATGGAGTGGGAGTGTGCCATTAAACACCCCGAAGATGGCGCCAAAGAAGGAGCCCTGTTTATAAAAGACCATATTATACACGTTACCGATAAAACATTTGATGATTTTGCCGCCACCGGCAGCAATGAAAAATATAACCGCACTGTGTTGGGTTTAGAATAATTTTGTAAACCAGCAGCCGTGCTGCTATTAAACATCGTTGTGTCACTCACTTGTGCCGCACAATGTAGTTTGAACATTTTTTTTGGTAACTTTTAATAAGTGTAAGGCATACCTTTAAGCAACCAACTGTTTAATGGCCGCACTGCCGGTGAACGGATTGCGACGCAACGATGCCAAACCGGAGTTACTATGCTGGTATCTTTTTTTAATAATCAATAACAACTAACTTATAAACTACAGCACTATGATTAAAAAATTTCTGGTACTCACTTGCATGGCAGCAGCTATTTATTCTTGTGGCGGCAACGAACCTAAGGCAACCACCACTACAGAACCACCGGCAGCCGCCACTACAGCTGCCGCAGATGATTTATCTAAAAACCCCGACTATCAAAAAGGATTAGAGCTGGTGGCAAAATCTGATTGCTTGACCTGCCATAAAGTAGATGAAGCATCAACAGGCCCGTCTTACCGCGATGTGGCTAATAAATATGAAAACAACGCAGCTGTGATAGATTCTTTAGCACAAAAAATTGTAAAAGGCGGTAGCGGCAACTGGGGTACCATACCTATGACACCACATGCCACGCTTTCTGCAGATGATGCGAAGCAAATGGTAAAATACATTCTGCTATTAAAAACTAAATAACCTACACCGGCATGAAGTATTTTTTAACAGCTGTAGCTATTACAGCAGCAAGTATTGCCTGCAATAACAATACAGCACAAACAGCAGTTAAAATGCCTGCAGCAAACACTAATAATAATGATGGTTTTGTTAGTCTCTTTGATGGTAAATCATTCAAAGGCTGGCATACTTTTAAAAGAGACACGGTAGGCAGTGCCTGGAAGGTGGTGGATGGAATGATTTATCTGGATACTTCTAAAAAAGAAGGCTGGCAGGTAAAAGATGGCGGAGATATTGTTACCGATGAAGCTTTTGAAAACTATCATTTAAAACTGGAGTGGAAGCTGGCACCCGGTGGTAACAGCGGCATTATATTTAATGTGCAGGAAGAGGGCAATAAGTTTGAACATACCTGGCACACAGGTCCTGAAATGCAGGTGCTGGATAATGCCGGCCATAGTGATGCTAAAATATACAAACACAAATCGGGCGACCTGTATGATTTAATTGCCAGCTCTAAAGATGCATCAAAACCTGCCGGAGAATGGAATCTGGCAGAAATTATTTGCAATAAAGGGAAGCTGGATCTTTTCTTAAACGGCGTAAACGTAGTATCTACCACGATGTGGGATGATAACTGGAAGCAGCTGATTGCAGGCAGCAAATTTAAAGGCCGTGCTGATTTTGGAGCGTATAAAAAAGGGCGTATTGCTTTGCAAGACCATGGCAATGCTGTTTGGTACCGTAATATTGTTATTAAAAAATTATAACGATGCTTGCTAAATGTATCTTTCGCTATTTGTTTTTATTGCTTACCCTGGTGGTGAGTGTATCTTTTAGTGGCAATAATTTTTTGCAACCACCCAAAAGAGAAAACCGGGTACTGGTTTTTTCTAAAACCAATGCCTTCAGGCATAACAGCATCAGCGATGGTATTGAAGCCATACGAAAAATAGGGGAAGCTAATAATTTTGATGTGGATGCCACTGAAGATTCTTTAGCATTTACACCAGAAAATTTACAACAATACAAGGCCGTAATTTTTTTGCATACCACCGGCAATATCTTAGGCGAAGCTCAACAGTTGGCTTTTGAAGATTATATACACAAAGGTGGTGGCTTTGCCGGCATACATGGTGCCAGCGATTGTGAATACCAATGGCCCTGGTATGTAAAAATGGTAGGCGCAAGTTTTGAAAACCACCCAAAGCAACAAGATGCTGTTTTAAGAGTGGTAAACAAAAAGCATATAGCCACCAAAGGTTTACCACAGGAATGGAAGCGTTTTGACGAGTGGTATAATTTCAAAAACATGAATAAGAAAGTAAAAGTGCTTATTAAACTGGATGAGCAATCTTACCAGGGCGGAAAGCATGGAAAAAACCACCCTATTGCATGGTACCAAGCATATGAAGGAGGCCGGGCTTTTTATACGGCGCTGGGCCATACCAAAGAAGCGTATACAGAGCCATTATTTTTACAGCATATAACCGGTGGAATTAAATATGCTATGAACTTGCAGTAAAATAACAATAGCAATAAATTAAAAAGCCGCAGTTTAACTGCGGCTTTTTAATTTATTATAACTCTCTTATCCAAATATTACGATAACTAACAGCATCTCCATGGTCTTGTAATATAAAAGGAAGTTTATCGGCGTGTTTGGTATAGGATGGTGTGCCAATATACTCTGTGGCACCCCATATTTCAATATTATTTTGTACCAGCACCCCATTGTGTAAAACGGTAATACGGGCAGCTGTTTTAACCGTTCCATCTTCATTAAAACGTGGCGCCGTAAATACAACATCATAAGTTTGCCATTCACCTGGTTTGCGGCTCGCATTTACTAATGGCATGCGTTGTTTATAAATACTACCAGCCTGTCCATTGCTGTAGGTTATATTGTTGTAATTATCTAATACCTGCAATTCATACAGGCCCATAAAGAAAATGCCGCTGTTACCACGTCCCTGTCCTTCGCCCTTTACAATGGCCGGTGTTCTCCATTCAATATGTAACTGGCAATCGCCAAAGCCTTGTTTTGATTTTATATTACCGGTGCCGCCTGCTACAGTCATGGCATTATCTTCTACTTTCCATTTAACAGCACCGCCATTTACACTTTCCCACGCATTGGCATCTGTACCCCCAAATAAAACAATTGCATCGGATGGGGCATTATGTGCAGTAGCACCCGGTGTAATTACTTTAGGTGCGGGGTTCCATACTTCAGTTAACTTAGGGTCTCCCTGGCGCTGCGCCATTGTTACTATTGAAAAAGAACCCAGCAAGCAAAACGATAGAAAATATTTTTTCATGTAAAAATTGTTTTAATGACTATAAAAATAACTTTTTTGCAGTACCCGGTAAAAGCTTTTTAAGGGCTATTTATTGTGCACAATCAGCTTGCCCTCTTCATAAAACGGCAAAACATTGGCGCCATCGGGGGTAAGACAATACTGCATGTCTTTTTCAAGACCATAGCCGCTGAGCCGCAGGTAGTGTGAAGCTTCTTTGGCTTTCATAAACTCGTACAGGTCTTTTTTTGCTTTTGCATACATGGTTTCTGCAATCTGCGAAGAATCGCAGTTAATGCTGAAGTTTTTCTTAATACGGTTTATAACCGCACCGGCAAAAAGCATGTCTTCAATATTCACACGGTCCTTCCAGGCGGCGCAACCCAGTAATACATTTTTGTTTTGTGCCAGCAGGTAATTGCATACGGCAGAAAGATTAGGAAAAGAGCCGGTAATAATTTGTGGGGCACCTCTTTCCAGCGCCATATGCAAAAGCTTGGTGCCATTGGTGGTGGTTAATACCAGTGTTTTGTTTTCTATAAATTCTCTTGGATATTCAAATGGCGAGTTACCATATTCTAAACCTTCGGCTACTTTACCATCTCTTTCACCGGCAGTAATGGCATCTATTTTTTTGCCTAGTTCTATACACTTGGCTACACTGTCTACCGGTATTACACATTTAGCACCGTTGTGTAAGGCGGTGGCAATGGTAGAAGTGGCTCTTAACACATCAATAATTACTACAACAGTATTGCTGAGATCGTATAAATGCAACAGGGCCGGAGATAATGAAGTATGCAGCTGAGGTTTTGCGTTTGTCATAAATAAACTAAAAACGCAAATGTAAAGTAATGCCTGTTAAAACAATGCAATAAGAAGTAGCAATTATTGCTGCAGCACCTGCTTCCATTTTTCTGTTTCGGCGTACTGTTTTATTACCGTATTACGCTGTTCTAATAACTTTTGCAGGTAGCGGGTGAGGTATAGTTTATTAAATACCACCCCCAGGTTTCCGTAAGGAGATTCAAATGAAAAAAGGTCTATCATTAAAGTGCCATTATCAATGGGTTTAAAATGATGCTCGTGCTTCATTTGTTTAAAATCTCCGCTAACCATTTCATCTGTAAAACTGCTGTAAGGTTGCAGCTGGGTTATTTTTACTTTTAATACGCGTTGTTTGGCAAGGTGTTTTGCTTTCCAGGTTACTGTTTCGTGCAGGTTTATTAAACCGGTGGTGGTGCCGGCCACTGCCTGCTCCTGGGTATGTGCCATTGATTTTTTGTGCAGGTCAATGCTGCGGCTGAGATCAAAAACCCGCTGGGGTGGTGCTGCTACAAAAGTGGTGAGGTGTATTAATGGCATAGCATTAAGGTTATTGGATGATATTGCTTTTATGTTTTGCAAAAACCTTTCCAAAAAACACAGCGTTGTTGTATTGCCCAGGCATTTGCTGCCGTTGCAGTGAGTGACACAACGATGCTGACCGGAGTTGCCCTGCCGGCCCCCAACTCTTATGCAAACGGAAATTTAACCACTTTGGCTTTTAGCAGCTTATCTCTTACGGCAATAAAAATTTCTGTATCTAACGCAGCATGTGCACTGTTTACATAACCCATGCCTATTGCTTTTTGCAGGCTGGGTGCCTGCGTGCCCGATGTTACAAAGCCTATGGCATTGCCTGCGGCATCTTTAATTTCGTAATGGTGGCGGGGTATGCCTTTATCAACCATTTCAAAACCCACCAGCTTGCGGCTTACGCCTTTTGTTTTTTGTGTTTCTAAAATAGTACGTGCTGTAAATTCTTTGGTAAACTTGGTTATCCAGCCCAAACCTGCTTCTAACGGAGAGGTGGTGTCATCAATATCGTTACCGTATAAACAAAAGCCCATTTCTAAACGCAGGGTATCCCGTGCGCCCAGGCCAATGGGTTTTATACCCTGTGCGGCACCGGCAGTAAAAATAGCATCCCATATTTTATCGGCAGCACCGTCTTTATCTTCAAAATAAATTTCAACACCGCCGGCACCTGTGTAACCGGTAGCGCTTACTAAAACGTTTTCAACGCCTGCAAACACACCCTTGGTAAACGTGTAGTATTTAAGGTTTAAAATATCCATGCTGGTTAGGGGCTTTAAAATTTTTGTGGCATTGGGCCCTTGTATGGCCAGCAGGCAGGTTTTGTCTGAAATATTATGCATTTCAACATTGTTGGTATTGTGCTGGCAAATCCAATTCCAGTCTTTTTCAATATTAGAAGCATTTACCACAATCATGTATACATTGTTGGCCTCAACACAATAAATCAACAGATCATCAATAATACCACCTTCGTTATTGGGCATGCAACTGTATTGTGCTTTACCATCAGTAAGTTTTGATGCATCGTTGGTGGTAACCCGTTGTATCAGGTCTAAAGCATGGGCACCTTTCAAAATAAACTCACCCATATGGCTTACATCAAAAACACCGGCGTTGTTACGTACTGCAGCATGCTCATCATTAATACCACTGTAACTGATGGGCATATTATAACCGGCAAAGGGAGCCATTTTAGCGCCCAGTGCAATGTGTTTTTGTGTAAACGGAGTATTCTTCATTTGGCCTTTTTAGGCTGCAAAAATAAAGGTTGCCATTGAGGCAACCAATTATACATTTTAAAGGATGTATTTATTTTTTGTTTCCGGCATCAGTACGCCTGGCAGCAGTAGTTGCGTCGCACACGTGTACGGTTGTGCAAGCCGCAACGCTATTTTATAAAAACCAGTGGCTGGCAGCATACAAGGAAGCCAGGAAAGAAAGAATTAATAATAAAGGTTTCATTTTTTTATTTGATAAGGTTTTTAAAAGGCCCCATGTGAACAAGGGGCCTGTGTTCCAACTTCAACCCCGCTTGCCAACTGTGTAGTTGATGCAGCGGCATGCAGGTACTATTAAAATTTTGATAAGAAGGTTACCGGCGAAAACAAACCGCTGGCAGAAACGGGCTCATCTATACTTTCAGGGTCTTCGTTACCGCTGTTTTTTTGTGTAACCTGTTTGATTTTCTTTTCTCTTTCAAGACTGTCTTTCACCCGCATTTCTTCACGCAATTTTTCTTTTACTTTGTCTTTAATTGAGTCTTCCAGCTGTTTGTAACGATACTGGTATTGCTCATCCTTGTTTTTAAATTCTCCTTCAGCTTCAATATCCACCCCGTCTTCTTTAATCTTTAATTTAAACTTTCCGTTTTTCAGTTCATTCAGATCTAATTTATCCAAACGCTCAAGGCCATCAGGTGTCATTATGTATTCAACACCAGCATCCCAACGATAACTGTTATCCCAGTTTTCATCCCACTGCATATTCCAGCCACGGCGGTTGTTTACGTTTATAGAAAACCACTCATAATCTTCTACCGCTTTTGTAATTGCTATTTTTTTGCCAACCGGCACTTCCACTACAATTAAAACCTGTTGATTTCTGAACTTTTCATTTCTGGTAATAGCAAACCCCTTGGGTAATGTTAAAACAGAGTCTTTAAGAATGGGGGTAAAGTTTATTTTTTGTGCCAGTGCCTTTGCTTCTTCAGGGTTATTGCCACGGCTAAACTGCATCTGGTAAATATGATAGTCATTATCCTTGCTCTTTGTAATGTTTACTCGTACGGTATTCAACATCAGTGTATCCTCGTTAATACCATAAAAAGGCATGTTTTTGTGGTCCCAGTCAATACCATACCAATCACTGCCATAGTAGCGTACATTACTGGATGCTACATCAACAATCATCTTTTCTTTAATAGGCTGGTTAATGGTAATGGTACTTTCAACACCAGATCTTGTTTTAAAGTTTCTCGAAACACCACCCACCAGGCAAATTACACTCACCCAACCCAGTGTCCATAAAGTACCAAACACATAACCCAGGTAATGGTTTTTACTTCTAATACCCATAATTCTTCTAACCAGCCAAACCAGTAATGCTATAACAGGCACGGCCAGAAATAATATTAATGTACCCCACAAGAAAACGTTTTGCCAAAAACCATCCAGCAAGTATCCTTTAAAAGGAATGATGCTTACACCGCCAGCAATACCGCCAAAAAGAATTCCCATTAAAGCCATTAATAAGGCAAATGCAATAATACCGGCAATAAACAAGAAGAATGCTTTAAACAATACACCAACAGCATGGCCAAAACCAGTACCGGTTCTGCGGGCAATAGGTGCTGCTTCAGAAGCAAATGATTGGGTTTTTTCTTTAGCAGCACTACCAAACTCCTGCGCCTTCTCTTTAACCTCACCACCAAACTTTTCAGCACGGGCTTTTAAATGTTCAAGGTCTTCTTTAACCGTTTTAGAAATACTTTCCAGGTCTACTTTCTCACCACGCATTTCTAACTTTTCTGTAGCGGTTACAGCTTCCGGCAACACAATCCACAATACTATATAGGTAATAAACAAAGTACCACCAAAGCCGCCGGTAATAAATACAGGTCCGGGGTTAAAATCAAACCACGCATTGTTAAAGATGCTGGTAATGCCACCAAAAATTAAAGGAAGTGCAAAAATTAAACGGGGTATCCACGTATCAATATGAAAGTAAGCAGCCACACCACTGGCCACACCACCAATAACCTTATCATCTGGGTTGCGGTATAAACGCTTGCGGCTGTTAGAAGCCAGCGCTCTTGAAGGCAACACTATCCAGAAGATAATGTAAAGTAAAATGCCTGTACCAAAACCACCCAATGTAATAATGGCAAATAAAATTCTTACAACCGCCGGATCAATTTTTAAGTAGTTGGCCAAGCCGCCACAAACACCGCCTAAAACCTTATCATTCTCGCTACGGTACCAGCGGCGGGGCTCTTCTGCCGTGGTGTAAGACTGCTGTTGATTGCTGCTGTTGTTATTACCACTATTAGCAGAAGCATTAGCGGCAGCCAAATCATTTTCAGCCTGCTCTAAATCGGCCGGGCGGCCAATACTATCAATAACAGCATTCACATCTGCATCCGTAATACAAGCGCTGCCTTTTTTTAACCGGCCATCAAACAATTCTGCAATGCGGCTTTCAATGTCATTAATAATTTCATCTCTGCCTTCTTCATTGGCAAAATAGTTACGTAAGCTTTCTACGTATTGTTTCAGTATATCATAAGCAGGCTCCTCAATGGGTATTACCCTGCCCTGAAAGTTTATATTAATTATCTTTTTCATTGTTGCCTGGTATTTATTGGTTGATGGTTGGTTGGTTATCTGTTGTTCCGCCACTGCCAGAGAGTTGCTCTTTTTTACTGGCCAGCGTATTCACTGCATTGGCCAGCTCGTTCCAGGTGGCTTCCAGTTCACGGTAAAAGGCCAACCCTTTTTCAGTCAGCGAAAAATATTTGCGCGGGGGGCCAGAGTTACTTTCCACCCAGCGGTAGGTTAACATATCGGCGTTTTTCAACCGGGTTAACAAGGGGTATAAAGTGCCTTCCAGTATATTCAGGTTAGCGGCCTTCATTTCCTCCACAATGTCACTCGGGTAAGCCTCGCCACGCCTGATGATGGAAAGAATACAAAACTCCAGTATTCCCTTGCGCATCTGGCTTTGTGTGTTTTCTATATTCATATAATTCTTTTTTTGGCTGGTGAAAATTAATAAGCCCCGGATAAGGTTTTTTGCAGGCAGTTGTATCGCTATTCTTCATTGGTTGTGTCACTCACTTCTACGGCATAACCGCTATCGGCATAAAGAGTGTTTTTCATAGCTGTACGTAAGCCGTAGGTAATTTTTTTGTTGATTCCTTTTACTATTGCCCGCCTGTTAATTTAAGAGCTTATCAAAGTTCACCAGCCAGGTTAATCACTTTGACAAAGCAAAGCTAATGCAAAATTCAGTACTATGCAACACAAAGTACCAGTTTTTTTCAAGTAATGTAGATAAAGTAATAATAGGTTTTAGCCAAAATCCTCTACTGTAAAGGGTTTCAGGCTTAATTTATCTAGATGAGGCTGTTACCTATTTTGGTTAAATGGCAAAATGGTTTTATGAAAGGGCAAAAAAATTCCGACGATTGAAATCGAAGGCCTGTGCTTACATCTGAAACCACAAAAAGAAAGAGTTTTATAAAATATCTTTTATAAGAATTAACAAATAAATCGGATGTATTTAAAACGGGGAGGGTAACAGTTCAAAACAGAAAGATGTTTTCCGGGATATTGATAAAAATTTTAAAGGATAATTCGTTTGCTGAGCTTTAAATAAGTACTACCGGAAATTGGATGGTGGCGAAGATAGAATTTGGATTGCTGTGTTTCTTAACAAATACTATAGGTAGCGCTTGTAAGTGCGGCTAAATTAAAGGTTGTTCTTAGAAAAACCAATATTTTCCAGTCTTTTTTTTAAAAGCAAAAAAGCACCTTTAAAATAAGTGATTAATAAGGCTGATTTATAAAACCTTAGCTTCTTAATTTAACTGCAATTGTTTTTTTGCGGAAGTAATAGCCTTCTCCTTTTTGCTGTTATACCACCATTCTGGAAAGGTCTTTTTCATAAGTGTATCAATATTACGCATACCAAATAAGTTCCATACTCCTTTCAGCTTACCACCCATAGAACTTTGCAACGCTCTTAAACTCATTGCAAAGCCGCTATCAATATATTCCATATGGTGCCAATACCCAGCCGGCATAAACAAAGTTTCACCATGCTCCAGTATCACTTCAAAACCATTGGCTTTTTCAACCGCCGGAAACTGCGTAAGATCCAGTTTGGTGTTGGCGCTGTCATAATAGTTTTCAAAGTTTGCAAAGCTCAATACTTCATAAGGTTTGCGATAAAGCTTATGCTGTTCTTCATATGGAAAAAGCAACACTCTTTTTCTGCCAACAAACTGTGTATGTAAAATGTGCGACAGGTCTATATCAAAATGCATATGGGTAACAGAACCAGCGCCACCTACAAACAACATAGGGTATCTTTTAACAAAGCCCCGCATTAAATCCTCTGGCCAGCTGAAGTCACTTACAATCTGCGGTGCATGCTGGAAAATATTAAACAAAAAAATACGCAACCCTACAGGCCCTTTTTTTACCATGTCCAGATAATCTCCAAATTTCATATAATCATCTGCGGTGTTAATAGGGGTATATGCATCACTTTTAATGTTGTTATAAACCCCCACTTCTGTATTACCTACTATATTTTTAAAGTAATCCCAGTTCCATTTATTATATGCTGGCCACTGTTTAGCCAAATCTGTAATAACAAGAGGCTTCATTGGTAAGTAATACTCTTGCATAAATTTATTGGGAGCTATGCTGCTTAGTTTTTCAACTGGCTTCAATTGCATGACAAAAAATTTATGCAAATGTAACAGGAAATTAATGTTACTAACAAACCGGTCCGTTTACAAATTCATAAAAAAACAAAGAATGTGAAGATCGGTATCTGCCTCTTCTTATAATTTAATTTTAACTGTTTACAGTAAGCAATAATTTAAATTCTTCATAAACATCCCCACTCCATCTTTGCTGATTTTTTAATATTAAAGGTGATGTACCCCTTCCTGTAATACCTATAATAAATAACCGCTGCCCTCCGCCTCCAATACCCGCTTCCTTGTATATATTATATGAAGTTTTTTTTATTTGATACAATAAGTCTGACGGGTTCATTACTTCCCAATTATATCCTGTGGTCGGGGTTTCATCTAATGTTATTTGCAATTCATCGCCTGGTCGCAAATCCAGCGTTTTGTTATTGTCAGCAGCTGTCAGTATGTATTTCATAGATAAAAATATTAATCAGAAAAGCACCGGCGCTCTTTATAAGCCCGGTGCTTTTTTCTTTACCAGATGTACATTTCTTTTATCAAACCGTTTTCTTCGGCAAAATCTATCCGGCAGTTTTTTTCTCTGCAATGTGCTGCAAGCAAAGTCATGGCTTCGCACATTGAGTCGCTTCCGGTTGCCAGCTTTTTCCAACCAACGCCGGCAATACTCATCCAGGAGTTGCGGGCATGATAAGTAGTATAAAGCCCATTCACTCTTTTATCACTACTCCATACAGCAGCACCAAAAGAGCCAAAGGCTTCTGCTTTTTCAGGAGGATTGAGTTTAGGAGCGTTTGAGAGTTCTTCAAAAGAAGATTTTAAAGAATCTGCAATCTGAACGGTTGGTGCAGCAGCATCCGCGTTGCCATTGGTTGTAGCCATGGCAGCAGGCGGTGTTTTTTCAGGAACTTTTGTTTTCATTTTAAAAAATTTAAAAAGGTTAAAAAACATAAATAGTGTCTATCATGCCATTGTCTACATGCACATCTACGTTGGCATTGGTGGATTTTGCAGTTGTTAATTGCCTGAGTGAATTAATAAAACCATCGTCATTGTTACTGTTTATTTTTTTCCAACCTTCATCGCTCAGGTAAACCCATGCATTTCTTTCTTCAGCAATGGTCCATAAACCCACTACTTTTTTACTGCGTATCCAACGGGTATCCACTATTCCGTTAATACCAAAAGATTCTGTGTCTATGCCGCATTGGCCATAACCAATACGAAAATATCCAGACTCGCCCCAGCCGCTGCCCCAGCTGTTTTTACAAATCCAGCATTGCAAATTGTCATCGTAACCAACAATACAAACACAATGGCCGCCAATAACAGTAGCATTAGCTGTTTTGCGATATACGCCACTGCTGTAGTAATAATAAAAATCACTGTACACCGTAAAGCAGGCTTGTACTGGTCCGTTATTTGCCACCCAATCTCGTGTTGCCTGAACACCGCCAACTTTTGTATAGCCGGTTGTTCTTACCACACGGCTTTGCCAATCTGCGCAACGGTTGGTGCAATTTTGATCGGCTGCGGTGTATGGATAACAGGCTTCATCGCAAACACCAATATCTCTGAAAGCAATTTCTGATGGTTCTGGCCACCAGCCGCCTGTATTACCGCCGCAGGTGCGGCCCTGTGAACGGGCAATACAATAGAACAAATGCGCTTCAGAAAGATCTACTACATAAGTGGCGCCCCGTAAAATTTTTATTTTACTTTCTACTGCGGCAATAGCACCAAAAGCAACACAAGAACCGCAGCCGCCTTGATTTTTAACGGGGGTTACAAAATTTTGTCCGCTGATATTGCGCCAGTCTTTAGCGGCGGGGGCTGCAAAAGCACTGGTATCCGGGCTGCTGGATAAATAAGCAGCATACCCTTGCACGGCTATTTTTTCACGGGCTTCTAAAGAAGGCTCATCTCCACCCGGGGTATAACCCAGGTATTTGATTCCATCTTCATCAGATAAATTGGCAAGAAAAGTGGGAGATGCGTGCCAGCCATGACCTTCGGCAGTAATGGCATCTTTTACCGCCTGAAATTCTTGTTTAGGCATAACAATAAGGTTTAATTTATTTGCCTACTCTATTCAGTTTTCGGCAACCCTGTGCCTACTCGTTTATTTTTTGTCGGTTTTGGGCAACAGGCCGACAGCTTACTAATGCATACCAATACTGGCAGCCTTAGCATAATGAGTACAAAGCCTGTTTTTTTGCAATAATTACTGTTTTATTACATGTAGCTATGTAATAAGGCAACACCATTTTTTTGAATAAAGCCCGTGATTTATTTCATTGGTACGGTAAGCAGAATTGATGGGTGTAGTAAACTGGTGAAGAAGCCTGTTTGAATGGAATGCCGTTTTTTGAAGATAAATTTTCTGTGGTCTTATAATTCCTTCTTAAAGGTATACAATAAAAAACAGCTTACAATACTGCAAAGCGGTATTTTTTTTAAGTGTATAGTATTCTGGGTTGCCTGCCTTTTGTACAATTACAGGGAGATATTTTTTTAGTACCATCTTTTTGCCTAATATTTGCAATAACAATTCTACGTATTATGAAATACTGATAAACACAGCCGTTGCTTTATTTTAGTAACCTGTGTAATTAATTTCCTGCTTTTTACCGCAACTGCGGCTGAAGATAAAGTTTCTTATTTTTTTCAAGATTATTTTATGTTACTATGAAATTGCGGCCTTTGTATGGCACCAATACTGCCGAAGGTGGTATGAATTGCAATTACTAATTGCCACCCGTAGTATTGCAGCTGAAGTGTGCGACGCAACGGCTGCTGAATAGATAACAATAGCTGGTTTATAAATACCAAAACGGTAGTAACAACCAGCAGCAACAATTTTTAATCTATTAATTTTTTTTCATGACAACGAAATCAACTACGTCTGTACAATCAATATTTGATTTAATTAAACAAGCAATAAAAGGAGAGACGGCAGATTATACCACAGGCAGTTTGCGCAGGGCAGTTATTTTACTGGCCATACCCATGATGCTGGAAATGTGCATGGAGAGTGTTTTTGCAGTGGTGGATATATTTTTTGTAAGTCACCTTGGTAAGCATGCTACTTCTACAGTAGGACTAACAGAATCGGTTATTACCATTGTTTATTCTTTAGCCATTGGTGTAAGTATGGCAGCTACAGCAATGGTGGCTCGCCGCATTGGAGAAAAAAATACAGAGGAAGCCACCAAGGCAGGGATGCAGGCTATTATTGTGGCTGTTGCAATAACTATACTGGTGAGTGTGCCCGGTTTTATTTGGGCACATAAGATTTTAGAACTGATGGGTGCTGAACCTGAAACAATACAAACGGGTACAACTTATACCCGTATAGTAATGGGTGGAAGTTTGGTGATTATGTTATTGTTTTTAATTAATGGTGTTTTCAGGGGTGCGGGTGATGCTATGATGGCGATGAAGAGTTTGTGGCTGGCTAATATTTGCAATATTATTTTATGCCCATTACTGATTAGGGGCCTAGGGCCTATACCTGCATTGGGGTTAACGGGTGCCGCATTGGCTACTACTATTGGAAGGGGTATTGGTGTATTGTATCAGTTGTATCATTTATTCAATGGCAAGAACTTGCTGAAATTTAAAATGCATCATTTAAAACCGGTGGGAAGTATCATTAAAGCACTGATAAAAAT
>JANRMC010000140.1:0-3211 GCA_033761915.1 Flavihumibacter sp. | reverse complement strand
TACTATTAATGCAAGGGTGCAAATACCAATAATAAGTTTATTGCGAACGCTGAAGCGTATGATTACTGAAAGCATAAATCAAATAAATAAAGCATTGAAAAAATATAGTGTAACCAGCCGTGTAACACGGGGCATCTTTAGTTGCGTCGCACACTTCAACAGTGTTATTTCTGATTTAAGATTTGAAATTTCAAAATCAGAAATATCAACGCTCAAATGCTAACGTGTCCTCCTTAAAGGGCGGAACAACTGCTGCACAAAGCGTTGCCGCTGGTTACCAAAAAATAAAAATTTAAATAAATGTTATTGCATTAAATGCGCGGAGGCTGAAAAATACTGGCACTGGCGGCCGTGGGTATGCATGCATTTTTGTACAACGGAAAATTAGCTACTACTGTTTTTTCTGTAGCGGGTAGTTGGTGTGAGGGGGCGGCATTAAAAAAAACGATGGTACTGCCCGAACAACAATCGTGGTGTGTTTTAAAAGGCAGCTTCATATCGTTATTATCGTGCGGGGGTGCATCTGAATAATGCAGTTGAAAAAAAGCCCATACACTCAGGCTGGGGTTGGCCTTATTGTGTTCTATGTAATGATCTACAAAGTCTTTTGTTTTTAATAACTGCCCGGCTTCCGTGTTTCCTAACAGGAAGATGCTTAAAAAGAAAATGGCAATTATTTTTTTCATGCTGGCAAATGTATTACTTTTTTAAACACCCTAGTCTGATTTCTGTTACGCAAAAGTTAATCCCGTTTTTTGAACGTACTTTTAGTACAAACATTGCATCTGTAACACATGCGTACAGTAAAAATAATGGCAGTTGCCTGCCTGCTGCTGGCTGCCAACTCTTTAAAAGCCCAAAAAGTAGATAGTATTTTCTTTAACCTGTATACCGACAGTTTAAAGAAAGGCGTGCATAATTATATTAATGTAGATGGCAAACTGAGCAATGGCCGCTGGATTCCGCTTACTGCCAAAGAGCTGAATTTTAGCGCCAGCGCCGGCCGCTTTGAAGGCAATAGCCTGGTAATAGATTCCGGCTTTAGCGGAGAAAAAATAGTGGTAACTGCTGTGCTTAAAGCCAACTCCGCCATTAAAAAAGAAGCGGTTATTTATATAAAAAAACTGGCCAGCACCGAAGTGCTTAAAACCACCGATGAAATTTTAAACGATATTAAACAGGGCCGCCAAAAAAAGAAAGGATAAAGAAAAAGGCGTTCTGTAGAACGCCTTTTTTTATTGCAGTTGGTATCGGTTACATTTTTTTTGCATCTTCTAAAAACTTGGCAAGGCCAATATCTGTTAACGGATGCTTTAATAAGCCCAATATAGAATCCAGCGGACAGGTACATACATCGGCGCCCTGCTCAGCACATTTAATAATGTGGTTGGGGTTGCGTATAGAGGCTGCTAATATTTCTGTTTTAAAACCTTGTATAGAATAAATCTGGCGTAGCTGGCTGATCAGTTCCATACCATCCCAGCCACTATCATCAATACGGCCAATAAAGGGAGAAACATAGGTAGCGCCGGCCTTGGCGGCTAAAATAGCCTGACCTGCAGAAAACACCAGAGTGCAGTTGGTTTTAATACCATTATCGGTAAACCATTTTAAAGCTTTAACGCCATCCTTAATCATGGGCACTTTTACCACAATATTGGGGTGTATGGCAGCCAGCTTTTTACCTTCTTCCACCATACCGGCAAAGTCGGTGCTCAGCACTTCTGCGCTAATGTCTCCATCCACCAGCTCGCAAATGGTTTTGTAATGTTTTAAAATGGCCTCTTCTCCTTTAATGCCTTCTTTAGCCATTAAAGAGGGGTTGGTGGTAACACCGTCTAAAATACCCAGATCATTCGCTTCTTTAATCTGTGCCAGGTTGGCTGTATCTATAAAAAACTTCATTGAAGTGTAGTTTGTAATAAAAAAAGGCAGGCTCCTCACATCGCACCGCTACAACCGCCTATCCTTGCTGCCTTCCGACCCTGGGGAGGTTCAGCAGGAGCTGGTCGTGTAAGACCTGCCGGGTGCAAATATAGGGAAGCCGGCATAAAAAGCAAGAGCTAATTATGAAAGCATAAAATATTAGGTAAGCAACAGTAGAGTTTCATGGCAGCATTGTTGCTCGTTGAAAACCCCGAATGGATTTGTGCCTGGCTATCGGGGCACTCTTGTGCGGCACTGCTGATAGCGGCTGTTATTCTTTAATTTTTCAGCGGGTAGTTTTTATATCAATATTGAATCGCTGGGTTTAATGTGTGTGGTGCGGCCGAGAAAAGAAGCTTATTGACATGTGTAGATAACATTATGCATTGGGTGTTCTGGAAAAAAACCAGGAACTCTGTAGCTCGGTTGTGTGGTTTTTCGAATATAAAATACTGGCAATCCCCATTCGTTGTATTGTGATGCTATTGATTGATTATTCAAGCTATAATTTCTATTTAAAAACTGCCAAATTTTGTTTGTTGTTAGGGGGTTTTTTTTATTGTCGTATATTAGTCCATCACTGATAAGATTACCAATAGAGTCGTATTTGTATTCTTTTGCTCCGAGAAACTTGCCTGTTTGTAGATATTCTTCAACTTTAGTAATTCGATCTTTTTCATCATATGTATAAAGGTGAATTGTATAAGTGCTTGTAAAGTCTGTATAGTAAGTCGTATCCTTTTCTATTTGATTTTTTGTATTATAGGTGTACTTTGAATAAAAGTGAAAACCTTTATTTGGTGTCTCATAATATGAACTTGTAAATTTTAACTGACCTTTATCATTATAGCCAAATTTGTAATTAGTACTTCCTGTTGAAACGTTATTATTGTAAATATTTATTGGATTTCCGCTTGAGTTATATTCCATAGTTAGAACAGTTGGTTTGTTTGTAGTTAAATCAAAAGAAATTACAGAAGAAATGCTACAATTGTTTTTTCTTAAGTTTCTATTTGTTTCAGGAGAAATGGCTAATGAGTTTGCATTTAATTGAGTTGTTATTGGTATATTTTTTATAAGGTCTTCTGTAGTGCTTGCATCTAATTCGACTCCAGAATATTTAGAAATAACTTTTGTTGCCCACTTTCTAATATTTTTTTTTGTAGTATCCATTGGAGATTCCTTTAGTATATCAACAGAGAGTTCTACAAATTTTGCTTGAATTTCTCGTTCTTTTAATGAAGAAGTATATTTATTGGTAAATAAGAGTAGGATGATAGGCACA
>JANRMC010000139.1:0-15724 GCA_033761915.1 Flavihumibacter sp. | reverse complement strand
GAAAATAGTACAGGCAAAAGCCCAGGTAAAAATGCTGGCATAAGCGGGCCCCATCAGGCCAAACCATTGCACCGATAAATAAGTAGAACCAAAGCTTACAATGAGCAATAATATATTAACGTAAAAATTTACTTTGGGTTTTCCAATTGAATCCATGGTGAAACCAAACTGTGTAAAAAATGGTCTTAAAAAAGTAAATAACATTATGATCTGAAGAATAGGAACCGAGGGTAAATATTTGTTTCCGGCTATAATAAGTATAACATATTTGGCAATGACGGCAATAAAAAGACTGGCCGGTAAAATCAGCGCTGTTAATGTGCCCACCATCCTTTCAAAATAATACTTTACTGTTTCTTTACCACTTACACCTTCAATTACTTGGGCATTTTTTGGAAACAATACATCGGCCACCGCCATAAAAGGCACATCCATTACATTAGTTACCCTTGAAACAGCACTATAATATGATACCGTTCTTAAGCCAACTACCGGATCTGAAAATGCAACGGCAGAAATAAACAAGTCAGAATATCTATATACCTGCGAGAAAAGTGAAGTGCCGAACACATATTTTCCAAAAGATAGAAGTCGTTTTAAAACATCGTGATTGTATTTGTATTTTAGATTTAAGAGCGGCTTTGTTTGAAGATAAAATAAAAAATTAGTCAGAATCATTATTAAAATAAGACCATACTGTATTCTTTCAACGGTCATCCAGGTTTTATCTATTAATAAAACCAGTACAACAAAAAGAAAGAAAAGAGATTGCCTTAAAAAATACGATTGAAAAGTTGCCTTAAATTGAAGGCTGGCTTGTTGTATTATCTCAAAGTGATTAGTAGGTATTTGCAAAACAACTAATGGAATACTTATCAGTAATAAAAACTTAAGATCAGGAATATTCATAATGGTTGAAAGCCACCCACCGCCGAAAAGTATGAAAAGGATAGCGAATACAGATACTGTAATATTTATAAAAAGTGCAACTGAAAGCACCTCGGTTTTTCTATCGGCCATTTCTGCATTTTGAAGCAATTTTACTGTGGCATTACGTAGTAAACCCAACTTGATCATTTCAATGGTTACAATTACTACCTGAAGAATAGCATAAACTCCAACTTGTTCAATAGTAAAAAGATGGTGGGTTAAAACATAAAAAGTGGCCACACTAAAAAACATCATAGATACACGCTGCGCAAGGGTAAAAAACAGAGAACGAGACCAAAAAGAAGACTTATCTAGAATTTTCACGGCGTTGTAATGGCTTTTAGTGGGTGGCAGTTAGCTTGCAAATGGCTCTTTAATGTGTTACATTTGCAGCAAGTTGCAAAATAATAGTTGTACCACAAAATTTACGTGTAAATACAACGTTATTAGCCAACTATTAATTGCTAACACCCGAATTTTAACCAGTTACCATGGCAAAAACACAGTACGACAACTCATTTTTTAATTACATGACCGACGCTGCCATTAAATCTACCTTTGAGGCAGTGCCTTATATCTATAATATTTTTAAGCCACAATCGGTTTTAGATATAGGCTGCGGCACCGCCTCCTGGTTAATGGGCTATAATAAATTATTTGGTGTAGAAGATTACCGTGGCGTGGATGGCGATTATGTAGACCCCAAAAATCTAAAAATACCCGCTGAAAAATTTGTACCCTACGATCTTACTAAGTATTATGATGCCGGCCGCAAATTTGACCTGGTGTATTCTTTAGAAGTAGCCGAACATTTACCCGATGCTTCTGCCGATGATTTTGTACGTACGCTGGTAGATGCTTCAAAAGGCATTATTGTTTTTTCTGCAGCCTTACCCGGCCAGGGCGGCACCTTTCATATTAACGAGCAGTTTCCGGAGTACTGGGCGCAAAAATTTCAAAAGCACGGTTTTGTGGCAGTAGACTACCTGCGCAAAAAAATGTGGAATAACAATGTAATTGACTATTGGTACCGCCAGAATATTTTAATTTTTATTAAGCCGGAATTATTAAGCAATTACCCCGAGTTACAGGAAGCTTATAAAAATACCGACCCCGAATTTTTAACCCGCATACACCCGTTTTTGCTGCAAAAGAAAGACGAGCATATTGCCACCCTTAAAAGCCCCATTAAACACCTGCGCTACCGCATGTATATAATGAAGGAGCGCATGAAGGGCAATACCACCGTTTAATAATAGTACTCACCAATAATTAAGCAACCACACTTTAACCGGTGTGGTTTTTTTGTTACCAGCAGTAGTAACTCCGGTTAAACACTGTTGCGTCGCACACTTATGCTGAAGAATGTACATGGTCGAAATTCCATAGCAATACCATTGACTATTTACCATGAACCATTTACCCGCTATCATGCAAATCATGTTAAAGTAGGTATGAAGTGCTACAGCTACTGGTCCCTCGCAGCGTTGCAGCTAACAGGTGCGACGCAACGGCTGCTGCCATGAAAAACTGGTGCTGGTTACCTAAAAATAAAAAGCATGCACTTTAAGTTTGCCTTTGTTGTTAAGCATTAAGGCAGGGGCAGGAAATTTGAAAGCATTAAGCCCGGCAAGCAGCGTTTTCATAAACCTGCTGCGGGTTTTAATTTTTGTAAAATCAATATCGGGCGCCAGATAAAACTGGCGGATGCGGGGTATATCGCTGCGGTTAATGAAGGTGCCATTGGCATCGGTCCATTTGTTTTCAAAGCCACCCAATAATCCATCGGCACCATAGCCTGCAGCCATATTTAACCAGGGCGGTAAGTTGCTGCTTTTAAAAAATGAGCGCAGGTTAACCGATAGCCAGTAGGTTTGGCCATTATAGTCTTTCAGCATCCGCTCGTACCAACTGCTGCCAAATAAATTATTGGCACGTTGGTGCAGTTGCCCATCGGGGTAGCTTTTTGTATGAAAAGAAAATTTGTATTGTATGCGTTGCTCCTGCCACAACAACTCTTGTGAAATAAACAATCCGGAGCCGGTAATATTAGCAGCCATATCGGCCCAGCTCCAACCCCATTGGGCCGAGCGGGCATCCAAAAATTCAATAACGGTTAAATAACCGGCGCCACTGAGGCCACCCACCCAGGCAGCTTTTTTTTGAGGCATGCCTGCCCAGCGCCACATGGCGGCAGAGGCCCTGCCGGTGTTGTAGGCCGTCCATGCATGACCAAATTTATCTACCTGCAGCCATTCTTTACTATCGTTAAAACTGTGCAGCGGTGCTTTGGGATAATTTTTATACCATGCCTGGTTTAGTACTATTAAAGAACCGCCGTAGCCTGCTACGTTGATAGCTGTAATTAATTGGCGGCGTTTTTTAAAAATGGCCGCAGAGTCTGTTGCCACAGCTTGTGCCATGCAATAACCACTGCCCGTTAACAGCAAAGAAAGAAGTGCAATTTTTTTAGCGAACAGTTGTATCATTTAAGCGGGTTACTGCAATAACAATAGTAAGTAACAAAATTACGTTTCTGTGCCCGAAACGGTTTTATTATTAACGGAATTCTATAACTTCAGTTTATAAAACAGAAACAAAATAATTATGGATACAGCGATTATTGAAAGAGCCAAAACCTGGTTACAGGGAAACTTTGATACAACTACCAAAGCAGCCGTAGAAAAACTGGTTGCGGAGAATGGAACAGAACTGGCAGATTCTTTTTATCGTAATCTTGAATTTGGCACCGGTGGTTTACGTGGCATAATGGGTGTGGGTACCAACCGTATGAACAAATACACCGTGGGTATGGCTACACAAGGCTACGCTAATTATTTAAAGCAATCTTTTCCGGGGCAGGAAGTAAAAGTGGCCGTGGCACATGACAGCCGTAATAACAGCCGCTTTTCTGCAGAAACAGTGGCCAATGTTTTTGGTGCCAATGGTATTAAAGTTTTTTTGTTTGAAGCATTGCGGCCCACACCAGAGTTAAGTTTTACCATTCGTAATATGGGTTGCCAGGGTGGGGTGGTTTGTACCGCATCGCACAACCCAAAAGAATACAACGGTTACAAAGCGTATTGGAACGATGGCGGCCAACTGGTGCCGCCACACGATAAAAACGTAATTAAAGAAGTAGAAAAAATTGCATCGGTAGATGAAGTAAACTGGGGTGGTGGCGAAGCCAATATTACCATTATTGGCAAGGAGGCCGATGAAGCATATATGAAAATGGTGCAGGGCCTGAGTGTGTACCCAGAAGTTTGTAAAAAGCAACACGATCTTAAAATTGTTTATACCTCTATACATGGTACCGGCATTACATTAATGCCCGAAGTGTTGAAGCGTTTTGGATTTACCAATGTTACAGTGGTGGATGAGCAGAAAGAACCCAATGGCAATTTTCCAACGGTGGTATACCCCAACCCGGAAGAAAGTGAGGCGATGAGCATTGGCTTAAAAAAAGCAAAAGAACTGGATGCCGATATTTTATTGGGCACCGACCCCGATAGCGACCGGGTGGGTATTGGTGTAAAAGACCACCATGGCAATTGGGTGCTGGTAAATGGCAACCAAACCGCGGTACTGGCCTGTAATTATATGATTGAGGCCCGCAAAGCAAAAGGCATTGCACAGCCCAATGATATGGTTATAAAAACCATTGTAACCACTAATATGATTGATGATATTGCCAAAGCCAACGGTGTAAACTGTTACAATGTTTTAACCGGCTTTAAATGGATTGCAGAACTGATTAAAGAAAAAGAAGGCAAAGAAAATTATATAGTGGGCGGAGAAGAAAGCTATGGTTTAATGATTGGCTCTCAGTTGCGGGATAAAGATGCCATCAGTGCCGTTGCCTTGCTGTGCGAAATGGCAGCTTATGAAAAAGACAAAGGCCGCAGTCTGTATCAAAAACTGATAGACCTGTATGTGCAATACGGTTTTTATAAAGAACATTTAATTTCTATTACCAAAAAGGGTATGGATGGACAACAACAGATAGCTGCCATGATGGAAGGCTATCGCAGTAACCCGCCGGCCACCATTAATGGTGTAGCAGTAGCAGAAGTGCTGGATTATGAATTGCGCAAAGGCAAAAACCTGCAAAGCGGTAAAGAGTGGGAGATTACCCTGCCAAAATCTAATGTGCTGCAGTTTGTGTTGGCAGATGGCAGTAAGATTTCTGCACGCCCCAGCGGTACCGAACCAAAGATTAAGTTTTATTTCAGTATAAAAACCACATTGGGTAATGCTGCTGATTTTGATGTTGTGCATGCACAGCTGGATGAAAAGATAAAAGCCATTATTGCAGATATGAAATTGTGATGATGCCAGCTGTAGTTTTTCACAGTAACAGCCTTGCTCGTTGCAAACCCCGAGTAGGTTTGTGCAATGCTATCGGGGCACACTTGTACTGCATAACAAATAGCAACAAAAAACCGCCTGAATTACTCAGGCGGTTTTTTTATTGCTTTACCAGTTGTGGTGGCAGTTCCAGTAATTTTTTTGTAAGATCAGGAAAGCGGTAACGTTGTGGTGAAGTACGGATATCATTAGCCTTCATTTCTGCTGTACCTGCTGCACTGCTGGTAATTTGAGGCACCTGTGCACCGGGTGTAACTGTTGAAAGATTCGTTCTTGTATTGTAAGGAGCGTTTATTGAACGGCTTTGGCTTAATACAGGATTGTTTATCCAAAAAGAAAATTGAGTATTGTATTCGTTGCCGCTGCCTAAATCTGCACTGTATAACGTGTTGCCGGTTATATCTTTTAGATTTAAGGTAATATGCTGAGTATAATTTACTATAAACAGGGTGTTGTCTCCATTGCGTGAGAATCCGGTTTTATCCCAACTGATATTATTTACTACAGGAGTGTAAACGTTTATTTCTACCAAGTAGGCGGCTTCTTTTTTTGAAGAGGAGGCTTGTAAGCCTTCTAATTGTGGCAGGTGTTTTACCACATGGGTAATTAAATCTGCCGCCGGAACAGATCGGATATTGTCAGTGCCTTCTTCAAAAGGCATATTGGTACTATGTAAATTTCTAACCACAAAAAACTTTTTTTCATTCTTCGTAGTAGTTTGTGCTAACCCTAAAACACAACTTATCAGTAAGCAAAATACCAATATCGTTTTCATGTAGCATTGTTTAGCTAAAGTTAACCATTCATTTTTGGGTGCAAGCTGTTTTATTGGGTTTATTCGCATAACTGTATATTATCAGTGCCGCGGTTAGATAGAATAAGCCGGTTAATTTTATTCTTTTTATCAAAATAAACAATCAGTATACCGTAAGAAGTAGGATAGGCCTCCCAGCCGGCATCTTTTAATTTGGGGTTACCCAGTGTGCTGAAGAGTTTGCTTTTATCGGCACCCAATAAAGGCAGGGTTAAGCGGCCTTTAAATTTGGGGCCTACTTCCACATAGTCTCTAGCCGTGTATATGTACAAGTCTTTATCGGCATAAAAAATTCCGCCGCCGCATTTTAAGCTATCGGCCTCTGCTGCTTTGGTAAAGCAAGAAAATTTCGTTTTCATTTCCGGAAAGGGCATATTGGGCTTTACCCCATTTACCTTTCCATCCAGAACGTCTACCACCAGTTCGGGGCAGTTTGTTTTTACGGTTAGCTGGGCCTGCGTGGTAAGAAAAGACAGTACCACGGATAGAAAAAAGATACAAAGTTTCATACTGTTTGGTTTTAAAGCTGCCAATGCCCTTACTGTTGCAAATTTCTTGCTAACTATGGCTGGCGGCATTTTTTTTTGCCGGGCTTTGTTAAGCTGCTGAAAGGCAGGCGGATAGCAGTGAAAACCCCGCTGAAGCCTGCAGCCGGGGCTGGTGGCGGAGTTGTAACGGATAGCCGCTGCCACTGCCGGGTAAAAATTGGGTAGCCCACTGCCCCTATTTTATTATAAAAAACAGGCTTAAAAGCCTTGCCGTTGAAGGGCTTTGGCCTATCTTTGCACCCCCGTTATAAAAAACCAACGGGATTATTTATGTTACAAAATTTTATTGTTAAACAACTAAACGCTGATGCACAGGAGACTTCTTCTGCCGCAGAAGAAGCTACAGCGACAACAACTGCACCTGTGGTTGCCACTGCCCACGACGATTTTGACTGGAGCATTGACAAACGCAATGTTTCTTCTTACACCAAAGAAGAAAAAGAGAAGTATGACAAAGTGTATGAAAATACTTTTGTTAGTATTACTGATGGCGAATTAATTAAAGGTCTTGTAGTAGGTGTTACTAAAACGGATGTTGTTTTAAACATTGGTTTTAAAAGTGATGGTTTAATTTCTTTAAACGAATTCCGCGATATTCCGGGTTTAAAAACCGGCGATGAAGTGGAAGTAATGGTGGTAGAGAAAGAAGACAGAGATGGTCACTTAAATCTGAGCCGCAGACAAGCCCGTGTAACCCGTGCGTGGGAACGCATTGTGGAAGTACACAAAACCGGAGAAGTTATTACTGGTATTGTTACCAGCAAAACTAAAGGTGGTTTGATTGTGGATGTATTTGGTATGGAAACTTTCTTACCAGGTTCTCAGATTGATGTGAAGCCTGTAACTGACTACGATCAGTTTGTGGGTAAAACCATGGAGTTTAAAGTGGTTAAAATTAACGAGGCTATTAAAAACGCCGTTGTTTCTCACAAAGCACTTATTGAAAGCGATATTGAAGCACAACGTGCTGAAATTATGGGCAAGCTGGAGAAAGGGCAGGTATTGGAAGGAACCATCAAAAACATTACCGACTTTGGTGCCTTTATGGACTTGGGTGGCTTAGATGGTTTATTATACATTACCGATATCAGCTGGGGCCGTATCTCTCACCCAACTGAGGTGTTGAAATTAGATCAGAAGCTGAAAGTGGTGGTATTGGATTTTGATGATGAGAAGAAAAGAATCAGCTTAGGTCTGAAACAATTAACGCCGCATCCTTGGGATATTTTAGCAGAGAATGTGAAAGAAGGTGAAGTGGTGGAAGGTAAAGTAGTAAACATTGAAGACTATGGTGCTTTCTTAGAAATTCAGCCGGGTGTTGAAGGTTTGGTACACGTAAGTGAAATTACATGGGCTAACACACCTATCAATGCTAAAGAGTTCTTTAAACTGGGCGACCTGCACAAAGCTAAAGTGGTTACTTTAGATAAAGATGCCCGTAAGATGAGCTTATCTATCAAACAGCTGAGCCAGGATCCATGGAGCAATATTGAAAATGCTTTCCCAGAAGGCAGCCGTCATAACGGACTGGTAAAAAATATCACTCCTTACGGTGTGTTTATTGAACTGGCAACCGGTATTGGTGGTATGATACACATCAGCGACCTGAGCTGGTTAAAGCGTTTCAATCACCCAAGCGAGTACACTAAAGTAGGTGAGCGTATTGATGTAATCATCATGGGTATTGATAAAGAAAACCGCAAGCTGCAGTTAGGCCATAAACAATTAGAAGAAGATCCCTGGAATGCACTGCAAGATACTTTTGCAGTAGGTTCTGTACACGAAGCCACTGTTATTAAGAAAGACGACAAAGGCGCCGTGGTGCAATTACAATATGGCTTAGAAGGTTTTGTTCCTAACCGTCATTTAAACAAAGAAGATGGCAAGCAGGTAGGTGCCGATGAGACCGCTCAATTTGTGGTTATTGAATTTGACCGCAATGAAAAGCGCATCTTATTATCTCATACCCGTATTTGGGAGCAGGCTAAAGTAGAAGAAAAAGATGCAGCACGTAAAGAAGCTAAAGCTGATGCTGAAAAAACCCGCAAAGCAGTTAAAACTGTACAAAGCAAGGTTGAAAAAGCAACACTGGGCGATTTAGGTGTGCTGGCAGAACTGAAGAAGAAAATGGAAGGTGGTGCTGAAGGTGAAGCCCCTGCAGAAGAAACCAAGTAATTACCAATTACTTTCTATAGAAATGCCCCGCAGCAATGCGGGGTATTTTTTTGTAACCAGCAGTAACGCTTCGGACAATATCGTTGCCACAGTTTATCCCGACAGTTGGGACTCGGTTCAACGGTGGTGCGTTTGGCAGCAATAAAGAATGTTTTTTGTTTTTAAGCTTCATCTTATTTTTGATTGATGTTAACAGTACGTTCGGTTAGTAAAAAAATAAAGAATCATTGGGCGGTAAATAATATAAGTTTACAACTGCAGCCATTAGAAAAATTAGCCATTGCCGGAGAAACCGGCTCTGGAAAAACCAGTCTGCTTAAAATGATAGCCGGCCTGTTGCAACCCGATGAAGGTGATGTATTACTGAATGGTGAAAAAGTGCCCGGCCCCGATGAAAAATTAATACCCGGCCATCCGGCTATTGCCTACCTCAGCCAGCATTTTGAACTGTTAAATAATTATTGGGTGTATGAAGTGCTGGAGATGATAAACCAGTTACCCGAAGAAAAAGCCAACCTTATTTACAGCCTCTGCGATATTAAAGACTTGTTGCAGCGCCGCACCGACCAACTATCGGGTGGAGAAAAGCAACGCATAGCCCTGGCAAGGCAGTTAAGCAAAGCACCTAAGCTTTTATTGCTGGATGAACCTTTTTCTAATTTAGATGCACACCACAAACAACAGTTAAAAGCAGTAATAGAAAATGTGACTGCAGAACTGCAGATGAGCTGCATACTGGTAAGCCACGATGCACAGGATGTATTACCATGGGCCAATAAAATAATGATATTGCAACAAGGCAGCGTAATACAAGAAGGTACTGCCGAACAAATTTACCGGCAACCGGTGAATGAATACTGCGCCGGTTTATCCGGTCCATTTTCAATTTGGAGTGCAGAAGAGCTTGCCATTGCTGTAAATACTAATGCAGGAACTATGTATTGCATTAGGCCGGAAGCCTGGCTGGTTCATACAAACGGCAAAGAAGGGATGCGTGCCCTGGTGGAAGCATGTTTTTTTTATGGGCCTTTTTATTTAACACAGGTTTTAGTAAACGGAAAAGCAATAGTGGTGAATACAGGGGTACATTTTTATAACAGAGGCACTGTTGTGCACATACACCCAAATTTTGAAATAATACACTTGCTAAAAAAATAAAAGCAAAGCCCCGCAACGCGGGGCTTTATTTGTTTAAATGATAAATTTAGTTGAAGAGTGCCCCATTAGCAATGCACAATCCTGAACGGGGTTTGCAACGAGCAACGGCTACTTAACCGGAGTTACTGCTGCTGGCTATCTGCTTTTAATTTTTTGTAATAGTAAACTCAACCCTTCTGTTCAGCTGCCGGCCATCATCGGTTTCATTGGTGGCAACAGGTTTTGTTTCTCCATAGCCCTGCGATGTTAAGCGGCTGGCCGGTATGCCTTTTGAAATAATATACTCCATTACAGAACGGGCACGGTTATCACTCAACTTAAAATTATAATCGTCTGAACCGCGACTGTCTGTGTGAGCACTTAACTGAATTTCTATAGCAGGGTTTTCATTCAGTAAATCCACCACACGGTCTAGCTCAACAAACGATTCTGAACGCAGGTCCCATTTATCAAAATCAAAAAACACATTGTTCAGGCGGATGGTTTGCCCCACTTCAATAGGCGCCAGGTACAAGTCTTTATGAATTTCTTTATAGCCTTCTTTAATAAGCGAATCTAAATTGAGGTTTTCTGACTGTGCAAAAAACTTATCGGCCGTGGCACGTATGAGATAGTTTTTATCGTACGGCAAAACAATTTTAAACGATCCGTCGGCAGCGTTAGAACTGCCGGTACCGGCTTCCACGCCATCGGGCAGTGTTTCATAAATAAGCGAGGCACTTAAGGGTTGTTTTGTTTTTTTATTATACACATTGCCGCTAACCAGCACCACAGGGTTGGGCTTTTCTTTTTCTAATAACTGAACCCGCACAATATCGCTTTCGCCCAGGGTATTTAAATTGGTGGTAAGATAAGCGTATTCTCCGCCGGCATCCAGTGTAAAGAAAGCATCCCAATCATCGGTATTAATAGGACTGCCCAGGTTTACCGGGTCACTCCATTTTTCCCAGCTTTTGTCCAGGCGTTTGGTCATGTATATATCATTATTGCCCAAACCACCGGGGCGGTTGCTGCTGAAGTAAAGCGTAACGCCGTCTGATGCCAGATAAGGCGTCAGTTCATCATACCCGGGTTGATTTATTTTTTTGCCCAGGCTTTTGGGTTCGCTCCAGCTGCCATCGGGGTTTAAGAAGCAAACATAAATATCATTATTGCTGCCGCCTTTTTCATCAGACAAATACAAGAGCAATGTTTTGCCATCGTGTGCCATGGTGGCACCACTCTGGCGGCCTTTATCAAACTTATCATAGTTTTTTATACGCAATGCATTGGGTTCGCTCCAGCGTCCGTTTTTTTGCAAAAAGCTGATGCTGACACCCTTGCCCATGTAAGCACCATCCATAAAAGCACCACGAATCAGAATACGGTTATTATCCGGAGAGATCCAGTACACAGCATTGTACTGCATGGTATTTAAAGGGTAGCCCATATGAATGGCATCGCACCACTTGCCGTTGCTGTCACGCACAGAATACCAGATATCCTGCGAGTTGGGTACGGAGCGGTATTTGGTATTATCAGGGTGGTTCTCGCAGATAAAGAACAAAATATTACCATCGGCAGATACGGTGGGCCGCAGCTCGGCCAGCTCTGAGTTTACACGAAAGCCCAGGTTTTCTATTTTTAAAATAGTGTTGCTGGTAATTACATTATCCTTTTGGGGTATTAAACTATCGGTGCCTGGTTTGTTTAACGGCTGTGCTGTGGCAGCAACACCCAATAGTACAAAGAAGAGACTGGTTAGTGGTTTCACGGTAATGGATTTTAAACAAAATACAAAAAAGCCCCGGCTATTAAAAGCCTGCCGGCTGATTTATATTTACCGGTATATAACGTTGAAAAAGAGGAATTATTAGCTAAAAGTATAAAGGAGAGAAAGAGATAAGGAGAGGGTAGAGTAGCTAAGAGTTTAAAGGAGGAAAGGAGAGAAAGAGCAGGGAAAGTAAAAAGATAAATAAATAAGTAATAAGCAGGAAGGTAAATAAGCAGATAAGTAAAGAAGCTGCTATGCCAATATAATGCACGCTGTGCTTCAAACAATTATTAATTATTAATTTTCAATTATCAATTAATAGTTATGTCTTGCTGCTATCTTTTATCATATTGTTGATGCCCTGCATTTCTGCATCGCTTAAATAGCGCCACTTGCCAACCGCCAATTTATCTAATGCCACATTCATAATACGCACCCGCTTCAGTTGCTCCACTTCGTATTCAAAATGGGCGCACATTTTACGTATCTGCCGGTTAAGGCCCTGCTTTAATATAATTTTAAAAACGTGGTTGCCCATACGGCTCACTTTGCAGGGCAGGGTCATCGTTCCATCTACCGGCACACCGCGGCTCATTTTATCAATAAAAAAAGGCGTAATGCTTTTGTTTACCTTAACAATATATTCTTTCTCATGCTCATTACCCGCCCGTAAAATTTTGTTTACAATATCACCATCGTTGGTTAAAAAAATCAGCCCTTCAGAATCTTTATCCAGCCGGCCAATGGGGAAGATGCGTTTGGGGTAATTGATATAGGTAATAATATTGCCTGCAATATTTTCATCGGTGGTGCAGGTAATGCCCACCGGTTTATTAAACGCTATATAGATTTTTTTTTCTTTTTTGGCCTTGCTGGTGGTAATTAAACTGCCATCCACCACCACGCTGTCGCCCGGCGTATAGCGGTTGCCACGTACAGCAATTTCGTCGTTCAGCAACACACGGCCCTGGTCAATCAGGCGGTCGGCCTCACGGCGGCTGCAATAACCCGTATCACTGATGAATTTATTTAAGCTGGTGGAAGTATCGGCCATGCCGCAAAACTAATGGAAACCTACGAATGGAGAATTGATAATAGAAGCCTGCGTTGTTTAATGCCTGATTTTTTTGTGGTTTCCAGCCGTAGTTTTTCATAGCAGCATTGTTGCGTCGCACACTTGGGCGGTGGTGCTGGTGAATGGTGCTTTTCAAAACTGCATTACTGATATTTAGAACTACTCAATAATTGTCGGAATGCACATTAATTTATTTCTCATTTCGCGTATTGCGAAATGAGAAATAATAGTATATTTGCAGTATGAGAAAGCACAACGGAATGCGTCCACAGGATGTGGCTATTTTACTGAAAATTGTTTCAAAGAATAATGTAAGTTGGCAGCTGGCCGAGCTGGCAGGTTCATTAAGAATAAGTATTTCTGAAGTCTCAGAGTCTTTAAACAGAAGTAAAATTGCCAGTCTTATTGACCAAGGTAAGAAACAGGTTAACCGGCAAAACTTAATGGAGTTCTTAGAACATGGTGTCCGCTATGTTTTTCCACAAGAGCCGGGGGCCATGGTAAGAGGCATCCCTACAGCCCATTCTCATATCTCTATGAAGAAAAAATTTATGAGTGAGATTGATTATGTTTGGCCATATGGCAATGGCAAGGTAGTAGGACTAAAAATTGAACCTTTATACCCTAAACAGGTTGATGCAATTAGTGACGATGAAAACTTTTACAAATTATTATCCTTATTGGATGTAATTAGGGTTGGTAAAGTTAGAGAAGTGAAACATGCAATTAGCGAACTGAAAAAAAATATTTTAAATGAGCCATCATACTAATATTGTTAGAATAAAAGCTGTTGCAAATGCATTAAAGGATTTAAAAGCAAAAATTGTGTTTGTGGGTGGCGCAACAGTCTCTCTATATCCTGACAGGCCTGTGTTTGAAGTAAGGCCTACTGATGACATTGATGTAATCATTGAAATATTAAACTACACAGAAAGGGCTAGGTTAGAGGAAAAACTACGTTTAATTGGGTTTTCACATGATACTGAGTCGGGTGTAATCTGCAGGTACCAAATACAAGGAATTACTGTGGATATTATGCCAACAAATGACTCTTCAATTGGCTTTACCAATAAATGGTATCCTGATGGTTTTAAAACAGCGGTTGATTATAAGATAGACGAAACAAACCTGATAAAAATAATGAGTGCTCCCTATTTTATAGCAACAAAATTAGAAGCTCATAAAGGAAGGGGGCGGAATGATGGAAGAACAAGTCAGGATTTTGAGGACATTGTTTATGTGTTGGAAAATAGAGGAGTTATATGGAGTGAGTTAGATAATGCAAAACAGTCTGTACAAAAATACTTACAAGCTGAATTTAAAACATTATTAGAAAATCCGAATTTTTTTGAATGGATAGATGCTCATGTAGAACGAAGTGATCAGCCTGCAACAAGCCATATTATCGATAGAATAAAAAAATTTGTAACCAGATTTTAATTTGAAATAGCATCTGTCAGCATTGTTGCGTCGCACACTTGGGCGGTGGTGCGAGGGTGTGGGTTTAGTGGTTTGTGAGGTATTTGTTATTATATTTAGCTGATCATCAAAAACAGGATATATGTTAGTTGTACAAAAAAATAAAGTTAGTGATGTGGTTGAAGTGTTTTTTGACAAAAAGGGACTTGATTTCTTAAGAGAATTAATTAATAAGCAATGGTACTAGCCAAAAATAAAGGCTCTGAACTTTACGATTTAGACCATCAGCATCTTCTTAGTAAGGATTGGGGCGGAGAAGAATTAAATCCTGAATTTACCAGTGAAGACTCTTATAAAATTCACTCAGTGAAAATAGTTTATTTTGGAGTTAATGGGGAAGAAATTCTATCATAATGAATTTAGATTGTAGGTTCACTGGTATAGTCTACAGAATAATATTTTTAAAGGACAAGATATTTAACAACAAGTGGATTTATTAAATCAATATAATGAAGTTTTTTCAGGCTTGAACCAAAAGGCAAAAAGGTATGCCCATGCTAAATCAGCGTATAATTTTATTTATCACCTTGAAGAAATGAAGAATGTTTCAGATACACAATTTGAAAGAGCAGATGAAATACTACAAGGGTATTTAGAGGAGGTCAGGAAAAGTGAATTTCACATTAATAGTAATAAGTCGGCTATACTCTACTCAGATTACATTGCGCCATTGGGTGAATTGTTCGAAGAGATAGGGTTTAAGAAAAAAATGTCAATCAAACATGCTCTTTTTATTGCTTTACATTGTGACTTATTGTGTTGGCTGTTTTTTTTAAAATATCCATATCCCGTTTTCATTTCGATAATCCTATTTAAGTATTTATTGTTTGAGAGAGAACATTCAGGAAGCCAAAAGGTTTTTGGATTTTTTTATTGAGGGTTGCTTCTTTTTTTCATTGCTTACACGAATGAAAAGAGATGTTATTATTCCTTCTTTTTCCTCCTTTCAACATAAATTAAAAATAACCCAACCAAAACTGCAGTGATGCTGTATGCTGCCATTAGCTCTGGAGCAATAGAACCGCTTATTAGCAGGAGGGTGATATTAATACCCGCTAAAGTAAATGCAACGGTAATAAGCTTAATGTATAATTGAGACAGTTGTGTGTATGACAAAGCAATAAAAGCAAGCCATATTATTAAAAGAGTTGGGATTGATAATAAGATTGAAAAAATTAATATTAGAGGATAAAATTCAAAATCAAATAATACAAAACCACGGAAAGCCGGTAGTGAATTTATAATTAATAAGAAAAATAAAGGGGCTGTAATTAGGGTTAGCATCCAGTATTTTAAAACAAATAAACTTCCTGTCTTTTTTATGAGATCGATTTTTAAGTAAAAATACTCTCCAAACCTGTCGCCTTTACCAAGTTTTATTTCAATATGATTACAGACCCATAAATAAAACATCTCATTGC
>JANRMC010000138.1:0-25821 GCA_033761915.1 Flavihumibacter sp. | reverse complement strand
AAGATAGAACAACTGAGAGCCGCCGGTGCAGAAGCCATATTGGTGGTGCCCATTGAAAAAATGATTATGTAAGCAATACGATAAAGTAAAAGAAATGAACCTTGTTAAATACCCGGCACAGAAAGAATGGGAAGCCTTGTTAAAACGCCCGGCTTTTGATAACACGGCACTGGAACAAAAAGTGAAAGTGATAATGGGTTATGTAAAGCTGGAAGGAGATGTAGCTGTAAAGCGCTACACCCAACAATTTGATGGTGCCATATTGCAGGAACTGAAAGTAAGTACAGAAGAAATAGCCGCTGCTGTTGCCCGCATACCCGATGGTTTAAAGCAGGCCATTGCCACCGCTAAAAATAATATAGAAACCTTTCACCGCCAGCAATTGCAGGAACCTGTGGTAATAGCAACCATGCCTGGCGTAGAATGCTGGCGTAAAAATTTAGGCATTGAAAAAGTGGGTTTATACATACCCGGCGGCACCGCACCTTTGTTTTCCACCTTGTTAATGCTGGGCATACCCGCAAAACTGGCCGGCTGCAAAGAAATTGTTTTGTGTTCTCCGCCCAATAAAGATGGTCAGCTGCACGATGCTATTTTATACGCCGCACAATTGGTGGGTGTTACCAATATTTATAAGTGTGGCGGTGTGCAGGCCATTGCTGCCATGACGTATGGAACCGCTACTATCCCCAAAGTGCATAAACTGTTTGGGCCGGGCAATCAATACGTAACTGCCGCTAAACAATTGGCCGTTAAAGATGGATTGGCAATTGATATGCCAGCCGGCCCCAGTGAGGTAGCCGTACTGGCAGATGAAACAGCCGTACCGGCATTTGTAGCTGCCGATTTATTAAGCCAGGCTGAACACGGTGCGGATAGCCAGGTAATTTTAGTTACCACCAGCGAAGCTGTGGTTACCGCAGTACAAAACGAACTGGATAAACAATTGGCCGTACTGCCCCGCAAAGAACTGGCCACACAGGCATTGGCAAACAGTAAGGCAATTGTGGTAAACAATATAGACGAAGCCATCAATCTTTTAAATAGCTATGCTGCAGAGCACTTAATTATAAGTTGTGCCAATGCATCTGAAGTTGGAGAAAGAGTGCTGAATGCCGGATCGGTGTTTATTGGTAATTACTCACCAGAAAGTGTGGGCGACTATGCCAGTGGTACCAACCATACCTTACCTACCAATGGTTATGCTGCTATGTACAGTGGTGTAAGCGTGGATAGTTTTGTAAAAAAGATAACGTATCAAAAATTAAGTAAAGAAGGATTGAATGCCATTGCAGCCACTGTAATAACAATGGCAGAAGCAGAAGGACTGGAAGCACATGCCAATGCAGTGAGGGTGAGAACTGAAAATTAAACCAACTGCACCAGCAATGCGGTGCCAATAAAGCGTTCATTAATGTTGTGCGGCACAAGTGAGTGACACAACGATGCTGATAAAAGTACAAATGCTAATAAACCTATAGTATGAATAGTATATTAAAACGAAACGATTTTTTTGTAAAAGAACACCGTGGTATTTTAAAAGCCTCCAACAATTACGACATTTTTGATGCGCATACACAAGAACAATTAATGTATTGCCGCGAGGAAAACCTGGGTGGGTTTACAAAACTTTTTCGCTTTACAGATTATAAAACCATGACGCCTTTTGATTTGATTGTGCGGGATATGAATGGCAGCCAGGTGGTGCGTATCCGCCGTGGGTTTTCATGGTTTCGCTCAAAAGTGGAAGTGCTGGATGAAAATAATATAGTGATTGGTTACTTCCGCCAGCGCCTGCTTACCATTGGTGGTAAATTTGATGTGCTGGATGCCAATGGAAGTCTGCTTTGTACCCTGCGTGGTAAATGGCATAGCTGGGAGTTTAATTTTACAGATGGCAACAGCCAGTTTGCCAGTGTATCTAAAAAATGGGCGGGTATTAGCCGTGAGTTTTTTACCAGTGCAGATAATTATGTGTTGAGCATTGATAGCATTGTGGGGCCCAATGACAGCAGACGCCCTTTATTACTGGCTGCTGTTATGTGTATAGATTTTGTATTGAAAGAAAATTAAAACAAGCAAGATGTTTGATTTAAATACCCTGGTTAGGGAAAATATTAAAAAACTGGTGCCTTATTCATCGGCAAGAGATGAGTTTAAAGGTGAAGCCAGTATTTTTTTAGATGCCAATGAAAATAGTTATGGCTCGCCTTTAAAAAAATGGTACAACCGTTACCCGGATCCTTTACAGCAAAAAGTAAAAGAAAAAATAAGTGCCGTTAAAGGATTGCCCGTTTCAAATATTTTTTTGGGCAATGGCAGCGATGAATGTATTGATGTATTGTTTCGTTGCTTTTGTACGCCGGGTGTGGATAATGTATTGATTGTGCCGCCCACGTATGGCATGTATGAAGTGAGTGCCAATATTAATGATATTGCTTTAAAGAAAGTGCCGCTTACACCCGATTTTCAATTAGACCTGCCGGCTATTGAGGAAGCGATTGATGCCAATACCAAAATGATATTTTTATGCTCACCCAACAACCCCACGGGCAATTCGCTGAACATTGATGATGTGGAAGCAATACTGAATAATTATTTTGGCATAGTGGTGATTGACGAGGCCTATATAAATTTTTCAAAGCAACGCTCCTTTACATTGCAGTTGGACGAGTACCCCAACCTGGTGGTATTACAAACACTCAGCAAAGCATGGGGCCTGGCGGCATTAAGAGTAGGTATGGCATTTGCCAGCAGTGATATTATAGGCATTATGAACAAAGTAAAGCCACCGTATAATATCAGTCAGGCGGCGCAAGAGCTTGCCCTGGATGCGCTGGAAGAAGTGGGGCAGGTGAATGATATGATACGGGTATTGGTAGAACAAAGAGAATGGCTGAAAGAAGCCCTGTTGCATTTGCCGGTAACAGCGCATATTTACCCCAGCGATGCCAATTTCTTATTGGTAAAAACCACGCATGCCCGTGAAATTTATAATTACCTGCTGGATAAAGGTATTGTGCTGAGAGACCGCAGCAAGACCTTACTCTGTGATGGTTGCCTGCGGATTACCGTGGGTACCCAATCAGAAAACCAGCAATTGATAAATGCCCTCAAGGGGTTTAGCATTTAAACGATAATTTTAAGATCAGACTATATCTGTAAACATTAACGCATGAAACGTATTCTCTTTATAGACCGTGATGGCACTTTAATTAATGAAGCGCCGCCCACTTACCAGTTAGACAGTTATGAGAAACTTACTTTTTATCCGGATATGTTTTATTATATGCGGAAGATTGCGGCAGAGCTGGATTATGAACTGGTAATGGTAACCAACCAGGATGGATTGGGTACAGCAGCTTTTCCGGAAGATACGTTTTGGCCATTGCATAATCTGGTGATGAAAAGTCTGGAAGGGGAGCAGATACATTTCAGTAAGGTGTTTATTGATAAAACTTACCCGCATGAAAATGCACCTACCCGCAAACCGGGTACCGGGATGCTGACAGCATATTTAAACAACCCGGCATATGATATTGCCAACTCGTATGTAATTGGAGACCGTATTACCGATATTCAGCTGGCAAAAAACCTGGGCTGCAAAGGCATTTGGATGAATAACGACCCCGAACTGGGCGCCGGTGAAATAAAAGATAAGGTAATGGAATTGCGCAGCAGCACCATTGCGTTAGAATCTCCACACTGGAAAGAAATTTATGAGTTTTTAAAAATGGGGCTGCGGGTGGTGCAACACCAGCGAAATACCAATGAAACCAAAATAGACATACAACTGAATGTGGATGGCAGTGGCAAAGCGGCCATCCATACCGGGCTTGGTTTTTTTGATCATATGCTGGAGCAGATTGCCCGCCATGGTAATATGGATTTGAATATTACCACCCATGGCGACTTACATATAGACGAACACCACACTATTGAAGATACTGGTATTGCATTGGGAGAAGCTTTTGCAAAAGCATTGGCAGATAAACGCGGTATGGAGCGGTATGGCTTTGCATTACCTATGGACGAGGCGGATGCCAAAGTGCTGATAGATTTTGGTGGCCGCAACTGGATAGTATGGAATGCCAGTTTTAAAAGAGAACGCATTGGAGAAATGCCTACTGAATTATTTTTTCATTTCTTTAAATCGTTCAGCGATGCGGCAAAATGCAATTTAAATATAGAATGCCATGGCGATAACGAGCATCATAAAATAGAAGCTATTTTTAAATGTTTTGCCAAGGCTATTAAAATGGCGGTTAAAAGAGATCCGCTGAAAAATTATTTACCCAGCACAAAAGGAGTGTTGTAGCACTCCTTTTTATGTATTGCAAATACCCACCCGGGTATTGACAAATTCATTCTTTTCCAATTCGGCCAGCATAAACAGCGCTAAATCTCCGGCAGCAATTTTCATACTGTTGGGTTGCGGCGCATAATTGGTATTGGTAATAAAATGGCCGGTGGCGGTTTCATTTAAAATATTGGGCGGACAAACAAATGTCCATTGCAAGCCGCTTTCATTTAATGCATGGTATGCATACAAATGCTCTTTACCAACCGGCAAATACTCTTCGGGGTAGTTTTCATCTTCCAGCAACATGGTTTCTTCGTCTTTTTGCAACACACCCAGGCCGCCAATAGCCACAATTCTTTTTACACCGGCTTTATTCATTTGCTTAATAATATTTTTTATCCCCAGGCTGCGGGTTTTATCGGCCCCATCTACTGAGCCACCCAATGCACTTAACACTGCATTGCAATCTTTTAATGCATCGTACACTTCTTTTTCATCAAACAAAGCACCCTTTACCAGTTCTAACTTTTCATCTTCCGGCAGGCCGGCAGTAAATACATTTCTGCCAAAGGCTTTTACAGTATGTCCTTTCCATAAGGCTTGTTGCACCAATTGTTGCCCCACCATACCCGTGGCGCCAAACACTATTAGTTTCATGTCTTAATTTTTAACTTTGGAATTTGTCACATGTTATTCGCCATAAAAATTTTCATCGTTTTTGGGAAAAGTTACTCGAAAATTTTTATAGCTCATTTCATTGCAAAATGTTTGTATGAAAATAAAGAAAATAGTACAATAATGAGATGCTGTTGAAGGGAGCGACACAAGGATGCCGGGTATTGTACTGATGCTGGTACAATAAAAATTTAAGTACCCAGCACCTGTACCCGGCTGAGCAGTTGTTGCTCGTTGCAAACCCCGACATGATTTGTGTAAGGCCTTCGGGGCACTCTTGTACTGCACAATAAAGTTGAATGTATATTTGTATCAGGCAAGCACATCTCTCAGCTCGGGCTTTTTATCAAACATAGCTTTGGCAAAAGGGCAAAGCGGAATGATGGTGATATTGTTTTTGCGGGCATAATCCACTGCTGTGTTTAGTAACTGTAGTCCCACACTTTTGTCCGCAAGGCTTTCATCCACTTCGGTATGGTCAATAATCATTTTGTTGGCAGCCGGCATGGTATAGGTCATTTCGGCCAGTATGTTGCCATCAATACCTACATAAAACATGCCTTTGCCATTAATGTTTTTATGTTGTACCAGCATTGGGTTTATTTTTCTGTCCAGTAATCAATCACCAGTACTTTATCTAATATGGGTTTTAATACTTCAACAAAGGCCTGGTGCTGGGGGTGAGGTAAATAAACAGCTCTGTCTTTTTCTGAAGCAAAGCTTACAAAGAAACAATGGGTAAAGCCCTGGTTTAAATTTTCAGGACTATTATTGGTGCCCCACTCAAATGCTTTAATTTCTTTTATCTTTTTGGGTAATGCGGCAAATGCATCTGTAACTGCTTTTATTTGTTGCGGGGTGCTGCCTTCTTTAAAGCTAAAAAGCACCACATGCCTTAATAATTTTTTTGGCTGCTTGTTTTCTTGTGCATGGGCAAAACTGATGGTTAGTAAAAAGAGAGCGGTTAGTAGTTGTTTCATGATTTTGTTTATTATAATGTTAATACGCGTTCAAAAATTTTAAAACCCTCAGGCCACAAGGCCAATTTATCGGCACTGCCCATATGGCCTAATTGGTGCAGGATGATTAACTCGCTGCCCCAATGTTTTGTAAAGAACTGTGCCCGTTCAATGGTTACATATTTATCATCATCGCTGGTAATGGTAATAGAAGGAAAGGGAAGAGTATTTAACGGCATGGGCATAAAACCCGTGGTGCCGTCTGGGTAAATGGCCGATTCGGTATCGCTGGGGGCCACTAATAGTGCCGCTTTAATTTTTCGTTGGTATTTGTTGGCCCAGTTAACAATTGTATTGCAGGCAAGGCTGTGGCCTATTAAAATAGTTGATGCGGGGTTGCCTTTCATTACGGCTTCGTCTATGGCAGCTATCCAATCTGCACAAACGGGGGTATCATAGTCTGTTTGAATAATGCGTTTGAATCCGTATTCTTTTTCCCAATGTGTTTGCCAGTGATCGGGGCCGGAATTATACAAGCCAGCCACCGTTAATACTTCAAAAGAGTTCATGCAACTAAATTACAATAATACCTTGAAAACGGTTGGGTAAAATAAGAACGGCGGCCAAAGGCCGCCGTTCTTATTTTATTTACTACTTGGTTGGTAAGTACCTCTTACTTTTAATACTACTTTGTAGGTGTTCTTTACATAGTCTTTTATAATTTCTATGCTGACACTGTTATCGTCATATAAGCGGTCTTTTTTATTAAAGGTGTAGCCTTCAAAATAAGATTTGACTGCATTGTTGTACATATAATCACTACCCAGGGCCGTTTTTAATTTTGCCGCGTAGGATTCCATTTTAGCACGGGCATCAGTTTGCGATGCAATGCCAACATCCAGAGTGCTCTCAAAAGTCTTACCGAGGAAATACGTGATTTTATTTTCTACAGAACCCGGAAACTGGTAGTTGGTTTTGTATAAAGTATTACTGCCATCTTTATACATTTCTCCGCTAATGGCCGGGAAGGATTTAGCTGCGTCTGCCAGTAAAAAGTCTATTTGCTTACTGAAGTCTGAGTTGTCGGTTTTATTGTTGATGTAAACAAACTCTTTTCTTTCGTAAGAAGAAGAGGAGGTAAATACCAATTCGTATGCAGCATCTTTTTTACTTACATAAAAGCTGGCGTCACTATAAACGATGCCATTGGATGTTTTCTGCCCAATATAAACACTCTGCCCCTCTTTCCATGGGCTGGGTATAAACGTGGTATAACCGGGCATGCAATCTGAAATTTTCTTTTTCCAACCCTCCAGTTTTGATTTTGCTTCACTCTCTGAATAGGTGCCAAGGTAAGCATAGAGGTAGCCACTGTATTTGCTGTGTGATAGGGTGGTGCTATCTGCGTCTTTAATAGTATAGGTTGTGTTATACGTGTTGCTCCACGAGCCTTTGTATCTTAAGCCACTGGTAATATGCACAAAGGTATCTTTAGCGTTTTTAAGTATTGAAGACATCAGTTCACACAAGTTGCCCGATTTGTATTCTTTGGTATACTTGGTAAAATCCCGCTCTCCGGTAAAATCAAGATCCAGGTCTTCATCATCAAATAAATCCAGATCGTCGTAAACACCGGTCAATTTCATGTTATCAAATTCAATACGCTGCGGCCGGGCTACCACAAAACCAATTTTCTGAGAAGTTAGTGTATTAATAGTGGCACTGTTAACATATTGCCCGTTTATATACAGGTAAACAGATGACCCTTGCTTTTTTATTGAAATGTTATTATCGCCATAGTTGCCCGATTTTATATTGCTGCTTTTTGTCCACGGTATTAAATTGGTGGATGTATTATTTCTGAGGTTGTAAAAGCGATAAGAGCCATCGCCACTTATTTGAAAACCGTAATAGTTTTTGGTATCTATATAGTCAAATACAAGTCCATACCCATAGTTCATTACGCCGCTGGTATGCATCAGGGATAATGAGTAGGTAAAATCTTTATCTAATTTATAGTATACGGTACGGGTGCTGGTAACACTGGTACTGTCGCGTACATCCACAATAAACTTTCCGTTGCTAAGGGCGGTGGTGAATGTTGCGGCATTGGTAGGTTGCCAGTTGTTTTTATTATCACTGAAATCGTCGTTAAAAATATCTGTTTGGGTATTGCTGCCTGTGTTATTATTAACCGGGGTGCTGCCGCTGCCGCCATCATATTCTATCACATTCAGGTTGTCAAACTCTACCCGCTGGTTGCGGCTGATGCTAAAGCCAACATAATCGCCAAAGAAAGTACGGGCACCATAACTGGTAACGTACTGGTCGTTTACATAAAACTTCCAATCGCCGCCGTCTTTGGTTATTTTAATCCGGTTCTCCACATAATTACCTTTTACAATGGCACTATGCTGCACCCAGTCAATAAGATTTACGAATGTGCTGTTTTCGTATTTAAACAGGCGGTACCAGCCATTAGATGATATGGCAAAGCAATAGCCGTTGTTACCATCCTTGGCGCCAAAATAAACACCGTAATGGCTATTGTCTACCCCGCTGGTGTGGCTGGTATTTACAGAAATGGAAAAGTTGCGTGAGGTATTGAGTGCCGCATATATGCCAGACCAATGGGTACCATCATTGGTATTTTCCATTATAAACTTGCCGTTATTCACTACATCAATATAGTTTCCTGAAAAATATTCCTTCCAGCCATTTTTGTTGCTGGAGAAATCATCGTATAAAACGGTTTTTTGATTGTTTTGTGCCAGCAAAATATTGCCAGTGGCTAACAATAGGCAAATTGTGAATAGGCGTAACATGGGGTAATTTTTTACAAGATTATAATAAATTTCTGCCCGCAACTATACCGTGCTGAGGGTATTTAATGGTACAATCTGCAAATGAAGGCTAATGGCTGTTATTAAAAGTAAAACTTTTTTTTGGTGAAATAAATTTTACGGGTAATATTTGCACATCAATGAAAATAACTAATAAAAATATTCAGTGGTGGTGGCATACAAACTCTTCAGGGGTGCTGTAATGTCATTACTTTAGGTATAAAGTATTCAGAAAGCCCCGAACTGTTTCGGGGCTTTTTATTTGCTGCCTGCTGAATAGGGTGCTGCGGTACAAGGGTGCGACGCAAAGATGCTGCCACCTGCACTGCTGCCGGTTAACAAATAAATAAATATGAAACCTGTTGTTATTATAACTGAATGTAAAAAAATGCTGGCCGATGTGTTTACACCGGTGGGTATTTACCTGCGGTTGAGGGATCGTTTCCGCGATACCATTTTGCTGGAAAGCACCGACCACCATGCTGCTGAAAACAGCTGGAGTTTTATTGGCATTAATGCCATTGCCGGTATTGAAATAATTAACAGCAGCACTATTGAGTATAAACTGCCGGCACAAAAACCAGAGCGGTTAACTATTAAAAACAAGAAGCAGGTGCCGCAATTGCTGTGGGATTTTATGAAGCGCTTTGAATTAACGGGTACCCCCTGCCGCGAAGCGCAGTTTGCACAGGGCTTGTACGGCTACACCACTTTTGATGCCGTACAATATTTTGATGATATTGAACTGACCAAAATACCCGCCGCCGGGGTGGGCACCATGCGCTACCGCCTGTATCAATACGTAATTGCTATTAACCACCATAAAGACGAGCTGTTTATTTGTGAAAACAAAATGGCAGGCGTTGAAAGTGAGCTGGCCGCCGTGGAAAGTTTAATACGTAGTAAAGATGTACCGGTGTTTCCGTTTGCCGTTAAAGGTGTTGAAAGTTCTAACATCAGCAACGAAGCCTATATAGAAATGGTGCAAAAGGGTATTGCCAGTTGCCTGCGTGGCGATGTGTTTCAGATTGTGCTGAGCCGCCGCTTTCAGCAAAGCTTTAGTGGCGATGAGTTTAATGTGTATCGTGCTTTAAGAAGCATTAACCCTTCTCCCTACCTTTTCTTTTTTGATTATGGCGATTATAAACTGATGGGCTCTTCGCCAGAATCGCAGTTAATTATTAAAAATGGCAAAGCCGTGGTGCATCCTATTGCCGGCACCTTTAAAAGAACGGGAGATGATGCCATTGACCAGCAGGAAGCAGAACGGTTATTAAAAGATGCCAAAGAAAATGCAGAGCATGTAATGCTGGTAGATTTGGCCCGTAACGATTTAAGCCGTGTGTGCGATGATGTTTCTGTAGCGCAATACCGCCAGGTGCAGTATTACAGTCATGTTATACACCTGGTAAGCGAGGTAACAGGAAAGGTTAGGCCAAACAGTAACCCGTTTGAATTACTGGCAAAAACTTTTCCGGCGGGCACACTAAGCGGCGCACCAAAAATTAAGGCCATGCAGCTGATAGATAATTATGAAACCACGGCCCGCAGCTACTATGGTGGCGGCATTGGGTTTATGGGTTTTGATGGCAGTTGCAATCATGCTATTATGATACGTACTTTTTTAAGCAAAGACAATACATTGTTTTACCAGGCCGGCGCCGGTGTGGTGGCGGCCAGTAAACCAGAGTGTGAGTTGCAGGAAGTAAATAATAAGTTAGGGGCTTTAAAAAAAGCCATTGAGTTTGCCGTAACTATTGAGTAAAATTTTAATTGAGTCAGCAGGGGTGCAGGTGGCAACAGTGGTTGCGTCGCACCCTTCAACAACAAAACCATTATGAGCTATACAGGTCGCATATTAGTGTTTGATAATTATGATTCGTTTACCTATAACCTGGTACACCTGGTGGAAAAAATTACACAGGTAAAAACTGAGGTATATCGTAACGATCAGTTACCATTGGAGAAAGTAAAAGACTACGATAAAATAATTTTATCGCCCGGGCCCGGCATACCAGAAGAAGCCGGCTTATTACTACCATTAATAAAAGAATATGCTGCCACAAAATCCATTCTCGGGGTTTGCCTCGGGCACCAGGCCATTGGCCAGGCTTTTGGTGGCACACTTACCAACCTTAGCAACGTTTACCACGGTGTGGCCACACCCATCAATCTTAAAGAAAATGCCGGTAAGAAAGAAGATGGCGTACTCAATAATCTGCCGCCAATAATAGAAGTAGGCCGCTACCACAGCTGGGTGGTCAATAAAGAAATTTTTCCGGATGTGTTAGAAATAACCGCCGAAGATGATAACGGAATGATCATGGGGCTGCAACACAAAACCTACGATGTACAGGGCGTGCAATTTCACCCCGAAAGTGTATTAACACCCATGGGCGAAGCAATTTTAAAAAACTGGTTGCGCTGATTAAAACTGATAATGTACTATTCATGAAAAAGATTTTACAACTGCTGTTTGAACATAAAACACTCACCCGCTCCGCGGCAAAAGAAGTATTGCTCAATATTGGCAAGGGGGTGTATAACGAACATGAGATTACTTCTTTTATGACCGTATATCTCATGCGCAGCATTACTATTGAAGAGTTGCAGGGCTTCCGCGATGCCTTGCTGGAACTTTGTGTGCCGGTTAATCTTACTGCCTATGAAACCATGGATATAGTTGGTACCGGTGGCGATGGTAAGAATACGTTTAATATTTCTACACTAGCCTGCTTTATTGTAGCCGGCGCCGGACAAAAAGTAAGTAAGCATGGTAATTATGGTGCCACCTCTATCAGCGGTGCTTCTAATGTAATGGAGCAATTAGGCTATCAGTTTAAAAATAAAGAAGCCGCCCTGCAGCGTGAAGTGGAAGAAGCCGGTATCTGTTTTTTACATGCTCCGCTCTTTCACCCGGCGCTAAAAACAGTTGGCCCCATCCGTAAAAATTTAGGCGTACGCACTTTCTTTAATATGCTGGGCCCCATGGTAAACCCAGCCAACCCGGCTTATCAGTTAGTAGGTGTATATAATTTAGAAATGGCCCGTATTTATAATTACCTGTTACAGCAAACCGGTAAGGCCTTTACCATTATTCACAGCCTGGATGGTTACGATGAGGTTTCTTTAACCAACGATACCAAAGTAATTACCAATGAAGGCGAAAAAGTGCTGACGCCCGAACAAATTGGCAAACGCATGGTTGTAGCCACCGACATACAAGGCGGTAATACAGTGGAGGAATCGGCTAAAATATTTAAAAGTATTTTGAGTGGTGAGGGCAGCTGGGCACAAAATGCCGTAGTATTGGCCAATGCAGCCATGGCCTTGTATTGCACCGGAAAATACAGCAATTACGATAACGCATACAACGCAGCCGTACTTAGCCTGGAAAGTGGCAAGGCCCAGCAATGTTTACAAAAACTCATCAGTCTGCAATAATGAATATACTGGATAAGATAGTAGCTTTTAAAAAAGAAGAAGTAGCTGCCAGAAAGCAGCAATGCCCGTTGCAACAGTTACAGCAGAGCCCGGGTTTTCATAGAACGCCCTATTTGTTAAGTGATTTTTTGCTGAACCCCGCAAAGACAGGCATTATTGCAGAGTTTAAAAGAAAGTCGCCCTCAAAAGGAATTATTAATGATCAGGTTTCTGTGCTGGAAGTAACACAAGCTTATACAAAGTTTGGCGCTTCCTGTTTATCGGTACTAACCGATAGTGAGTTTTTCGGGGGCAGTACGGCCGATTTAAAAGCGGCAAGGGTAAACCCCATTCCTGTTTTGCGTAAAGATTTTATTATTGATGAATACCAGATTGCAGAAGCCAAAGAAATGGGAGCTGATGTAATTTTGCTGATAGCGGCTTGTTTATCGCCCGGTCAGGTACAAGATCTGGCTGCGTATGCAAAAAGTTTACAGTTAAGTGTGTTGCTGGAGTTGCATGCAGAAGAAGAACTGCAGCATATTGGTACCGATACCGATATTGTGGGTATTAACAACCGCAACCTTAAAACTTTTGAAGTGGATATTGAACGCAGTTTGCGTATGGCAGCTCAGATACCCGCTTCTAAAATTAAAGTAGCCGAAAGTGGTATCAGTTCTGTGGAAAATATAAACCTGTTTAAGGCGAATGGCTTTAAAGGTTTTTTAATAGGAGAAAATTTTATGAAAGCCGCTAACCCGGCACAGGCGTTTGAAGCCTTTGTACAACAATTATAGTTAAAACCGATTGCATGCCTTCATTCTTAACACTTAAAATTGGTACTAACTATGAGAGTTAAAGTATGCGGAATGACACAGCCCGAACAGGTAGCACAATTAGCCTCGATGGGTGTTTCATTTGCCGGCTTTATTTTTTATCCTAAAAGTCCCCGGTATGTTTTTAAAAACATGACCACAAACCAGATCCGTAAAGAAAACAGCATTAACAAAGTAGGCGTATTTGTAAATGCAACCATTGAAGAAGTATTGCATATGGTGGATGAATGCCGCCTGCACATGGTGCAGCTGCATGGAGACGAAAGCCCCAAGTTCTGTGAAAAAATATCTGATTATGTTTCTGTGGTAAAGGCATTTCGCCTGAGTGATAATGACAGTGTGGAATGGATGACCCGGCCTTATATGGATGTATGCGATATGTTTATGTTTGACACCCTGGGTGCCGGTTATGGTGGCACGGGTAAAAAATTTGATTGGACGGTGTTAAAAAATGTAAGCATTGGTAAACCTTATTTTTTAAGTGGCGGTATAGAACCCGGCGATGAAGAGAAACTAAAGACTTTTACCACCGAGCCTGCTGCCAGAGCATTGTTTTCTTTTGACATTAACAGCAAGTTTGAAAGCAGTCCCGGTGTAAAAGAAATGGACAAAGTAAAATCGTTTTGTAAGAATTTGGGATTATAGTACCAGCAATAGTTTTTCATAGCAACACCGTTGCTTGTTGAAAACCCCGAATGGATTTGTATCAGGCTTTCGGGGCAATCCGTTCAGCAGTAGTGCTGGTAGCAACAATAAGAGAAATGATAATAATAAGACAAGCCACAGAGGCAGATCTGCCAGCCATACTGGAAATTTACAATGATGTTATTGTAAATACCACGGCGGTGTACGATTATAACCCGCATACTTTAGCGATGCGGCAGCAGTGGTTTGAAACCAAAAAGCAACAGGGCTTTCCGGTTTTTGTGGCAGAAGAAAATGGTGTGGTATTGGGTTTGAGTTCTATTGGGCCATTCAGAGCATGGGCAGCGTATCAGTATACGGTTGAAAATTCCATTTATGTAGCTGCAGCAGCAAGGGGTCGGGGCATTGCCAAATTATTAATGCCGCCCATTATTGAAGCGGCCCGGCAATTGAAGCTGCACACCATGGTGGCAGGTATAGATGCCAGCAATGAAGCCAGCCTGCAACTGCACCGGCAATTTGGTTTTAAAGAAGTGGCACATTTTAAAGAGGTAGGGTTTAAGTTTAACCGCTGGCTGGATTTGAAATTTTTGCAACTGATTTTAAACACACCAGCACAATAAGCAACAGAACAAATAAAAGTGGAAATAACAACATACACAAAAAACGATGAACAGGCGGTAATAGAACTGATACTGCCCATACAGCAAATTGAATTTGGTGTGCCGGTTACCATTGCAGATCAGCCCGACTTACTGGATGTGGTTAATTTTTATTGTAAAGACAATGGAAATTTTTGGGTGGCAAAAGAAAATGATAAACTTATTGGCACCATTGCCCTAATTGATTTTGGAAAAGGACGTGCTGCCCTCAGAAAAATGTTTGTGCATAAAGATTACCGGGGCAAAGAAAAAGGAGTGGGGCAGGCCTTGCTGGATACTGCCATCAACTGGTGCCGGCAACATGGCATATATGAAATTTATTTAGGCACCGTAGATCAGTTGCATGCAGCCAAACGGTTTTATATAAAGAATGGGTTTACAAAAATTTTGAAAGAAGATTTACCGGAAGGGTTTCCGCTGATGCAGGTGGATACCGATTTTTTTAGTTTTAAAATTGCTGATTAATGTTTCTGCCGCACCAGTGTGCGACGCAATAAAATTTATGGCTTTAATGTTAATTTATATGATTTACTTAAATTAAAAAATGAACAAATTTGTAATAATACTTTTATCATTTGGACTAACAACTGGCACTGTAAAAGCACAAAGCATTGCAGATACAGCCGGTTTGCAATTTTTGCTGCAAGAGTTTAATAAAAGAAACCTTAGTAATGTAAACAGCTGGGAAATGTATGCTTATACAAATAACGAACACATAAAAAAGAACAAGGAGTATTTTAGAAATAATTCACTTCCAGATAGCTTATTAATTAATAGTAAATGCTTGGGTGACTTTAACCGCGATGGGATAAAAGATATTCTAATTAATATTGCAAAGTTGCCGGAGCCGACAAAAAAGCGTGACCGCGTTGATTTTAGGTCAATAGTGGTTTTCTTTAATAATTTGGGTGTTGATACTTGTATTGATTTAAATCCTGAGTTTAGTCATACTATAACTTACTCGTCTTCTACTAAAAAAAGAGCATCAGATTTGATTGTGATCGTTGAGTATTCTAACAGAAACGATATGGCTGTTTTTGTTAAAAGATCTGATACGCTTCAATACTATAAAAATGGGTTTATTAATCATTCATCTGAAAAATATCATAAGACGGTAAAAACGGTTAATTACTATGCTACTTCTCCCTGGTATTATAATAAAATGAATGAAATAACTATTTTATCGGAAGGCGTTTTGTTCTTGAATGAAAGACATGGTTTGGATTCATTATTTAATTATCACTACGTAATTAACAAGAAAGAGGCTGCTGATTTTTTTGGTTTATTAAGAAAGATTGATTTTGAAAACATGAATGCTACTTATACTATCGATGGAGTATTTGATGCAAGTACAGCTCACTTGATAATTGAATTCACAGATGGCTCAAAAAAATATATACGTGATTACGATAGTTATGGTAATCACAGTCTCAGATATGTTTATTCAATAATAAAAAAGTATATCAAATATTCAAACTGGCATTTAATTAAAATGAATCTTGATCGAAGTTGATATTTTAAACTCGGTGAGTTTTATTCTGCCGCACCAGTGTGCGACGCAACAAAAGCTAAATAGTATTACAAATGACGACTACAACTTATAAAAAACCTTCTGAGCAAGGTTACTACGGAAAATTTGGCGGCGCTTACATTCCGGAAATGCTGCACCGCAATGTGGAAGAACTGCAGGCCCGCTATTTAGAAATTATGCAGGAACCGGGTTTTATAAAAGAATACAATGCCCTGCTGAAAGATTATGTGGGCCGACCCACACCGTTATATTTTGCGCAACGGCTGAGTGATAAATTTAACACGCAAATATGGCTGAAGCGGGAAGACCTTTGCCATACCGGTGCCCACAAAGTAAACAATACAGTAGGGCAAATTTTACTGGCGCAGCGTTTAGGTAAAAAAAGAATTATTGCAGAAACCGGTGCTGGTCAGCACGGCGTGGCAACGGCCACTGTTTGTGCATTGAAGGGTGTGGAGTGCATTGTTTACATGGGGGAGAAAGATATTGAACGGCAGGCGCCCAATGTGGCCCGTATGAAAATGCTGGGGGCCAAAGTGGTGCCGGCTACCAGTGGCAGCAAAACATTAAAAGATGCCACCAATGAAGCCATCCGAGATTGGATTAATAACCCTAACGATACGCATTATATTATTGGCAGTGTGGTGGGGCCGCATCCTTACCCCGATATGGTGGCAAGGTTTCAAAGCATCATCAGCCAAGAAATGCGCTGGCAACTGAAAGAACAAACCGGCAGCGAGTTGCCCACCCATGTAATGGCTTGTGTGGGTGGCGGCAGCAATGCAGCGGGTGCGTTCTATCATTTTTTAGATGAACTGACTGTGCAACTGGTGGCCGTGGAAGCAGCCGGACATGGTGTTAACAGCGGCATGAGTGCAGCCACCACGCAATTAGGCAAGCCCGGTATTTTACATGGCAGTAAAAGTATTTTAATGCAAACAACAGATGGACAGGTGGTGGAGCCGCACAGTATTTCTGCCGGATTGGATTACCCCGGAATTGGCCCGCTGCATGCCCATTTGTTTGATAGTGGTCGCGGCACATTTTTAAGTGCTACTGATGATGAAGCATTAACAGCTGCGTTTGAAGTGGCCAAACTGGAAGGTATTATACCTGCATTGGAAACCGCACATGCATTTGCCGCATTAAAACAATTAAAATTAAACAACACTGATAAAATGCTGATTTGTTTAAGCGGCCGTGGCGATAAAGATTTGGCAACCTATATGAAGGCGATGGAAGAATAAGGGGTTTAACTGTAAGCAACCAGCATAAAAATTTTATGAGCAGATTTAAAAAACTATTTGAAACAAAACATCAGCGTGTATTAAACGTGTACTGTACCGCTGGCTATCCTTTTTTAGACAGTACCCCCACGGTGTTAAACACTTTGTTTGCCAACGGAGCCGATATTGTGGAACTGGGTATGCCATACAGCGATCCGCTGGCCGATGGCCCGGTTATACAAAACAGCAGCACCATTGCCATTAACAATGGCATGAGTATGCAGGTATTATTCAACCAGCTGAAGAAATGGAATGATGCCACCGCTGCAGATAAACGCGGTGCCCTGGTGTTAATGGGTTATATGAACCCTGTGTTACAATACGGGTTTGAACAATTTTGTGCAGATGCTGCAGCTGTGGGTGTGGATGGATTGATATTACCCGATTTACCAGAGTACGAATTTGAAACCGAATACGGTGCCATCATAAAACAATACGGGCTCGATTTTATCTTTCTGGTAACACCAGAAACCAGCGAAGCCCGTATAAAAAAACTGGATAGTTTAAGTACCGGTTTTTTATATGCCGTGTCTTCATCTTCCACCACGGGTAGTAATAAAAACATGACGGATGTAAACACCTACTTAAAAAAATTGCAAACACTGCACTTGCAAAATCCGGTGCTGGTGGGCTTTGGTATAAAAGATAAAAGCAGTTTTGATGCGGCCTGTCTGCATGCCAATGGCGCCATCATTGGCACCGCTTTTATAAAAGCATTAGAAAACACAACCGATGTGGCAGCCGCCTCTCAGAAATTTTTAGAAACGGTATTAAAATGAAATTAGTAATAGTAAAATACAACGCCGGTAATATACAATCTGTACTTTATGCATTGGAGCGCATTGGGGTGGAAGCATTGGTGACTGATGACCACCATGAAATACAAACTGCTGACAAGGTAATTTTTCCCGGCGTGGGCGAAGCCAGCAGTGCCATGCGTTATTTAAAAGAAAGAGGGTTGGATGCCGTACTTAAAAATTTACAACAACCTGTGCTGGGTATTTGTCTGGGCATGCAACTGATGTGTAAATATTCTGAAGAGAATGATACACCCTGCCTGGATATTTTTCCGGAGGAAGTTAAATTGTTTCGTCCGGCAGCGGGGCAAAAATTAAAAGTGCCGCAAATAGGCTGGAACACCATTGCACAATTAAAAACACCATTGTTTAATGGTTTAAAAGAAAACAGCTACTGTTATTTTGTACATGGTTATTATGCGGCGCTGGGTAAACACACTATTGCCACCACCCAGTATGTGCAGCCCTACAGTGCCGCATTGCAATACAATAATTTTTATGGGGTGCAGTTTCACCCGGAAAAAAGTGCCGCCAGCGGAGAGCAGATTATAAAAAACTTTATAACGCTGGTATAATTTTTTTACCGGCATTTTCCTACTATTAATCATCGTTGCGTCGCACTCTTGTACCGCAACAAAAAACTGAGCAGCTTTTTTTATGCAAGTAATTCCAGCAATAGATATTATAGAAGGCAAATGTGTTCGTCTGACAGAAGGCGATTATAGTCAGAAAAAAATTTACAACGAAAACCCATTAGAAGTTGCCAAAGAATTTGAAGCAGCGGGTTTGCAACGCCTGCACCTGGTAGATTTGGATGGAGCTAAGGCCGGCACTGTAAAAAACTGGAAAGTATTAGAAACTATTGCCGGTAAAACATCGCTGGTAATTGATTTTGGTGGCGGCTTAAAAAAAGAAGAAGATGTAAAAGTGGTATATAACTCCGGGGCCGCATTAGCCACAGTTGGCAGCCTGGCTGTTAAAAACGAAACTGAATTTGTACGCTGGCTGCAGGTATTTGGCGCCGGTAAATTTTTACTGGGGGCCGATGTGAAGAATGAAAAAATAGCGGTAGGGGGCTGGCTTGAAACTACGGATGTTTGGGTATATGATTTTATGGAGAAATATATTGCCCATGGCGTGCAGCAAATCTTTTGCACAGATGTAAGTAAAGACGGACGCTTAGAAGGCCCATCTGTTGAATTATATAAAAACATTTTAGCAAAATTTCCGGGCTTGCATTTTATAGCCAGTGGTGGCGTAAGTAAGTTTAAAGATTTGGAAGAACTGCAGGCAATAGGTTGCAGCGGCGTAATTGTAGGCAAAGCCATTTATGAGGGAAGGATAAAAATTGCTGATTTGAAATTTTTTGTATAGCAACCAAATTAAAAATTAATAGTTAGTAATTAATAATTGTACCAGCACAATGAGTTTAACTAAAAGAGTCATTCCCTGTTTAGATATTAAAGACGGCCGCACCGTAAAGGGTACCAACTTTGTTGACCTGAGAGATGCCGGCGACCCGGTTGAACTGGGTGCTTTGTATGCACAGCAAGGGGCAGATGAATTGGTTTTTTTAGACATTACCGCCACTGTGGAAAGAAGAAAGACATTGAGTGAACTGGTTAATAAAATTGCGCACCATATTAATATACCTTTTACTGTAGGTGGTGGCATCAGCAGTGTGGAAGATGTGCAGGTGCTTTTGCAAAATGGTGCTGATAAAATTTCTGTCAACACCTCGGCCTTTAAACGCCCTGCATTAATTAGCGAGCTGGAAAAAGAATTTGGCAGCCAGTGTGTGGTGCTGGCGATTGATACTAAAAAAGAAGAAGATGGAGAATGGTATGTGTACCTGAATGGTGGCCGTACCAAAACCGATATCAAATGCCTGGATTGGGCAAAGCAGGGAGTAGACCTGGGTGCTGGTGAAATTTTATTAACTTCTATGAACAATGATGGCACCAAGGCTGGGTTTGCGTTAGACATTACCGGTCTGTTGGCTAAAACATTGCCGGTGCCGGTTATTGCCAGCGGTGGTGGCGGCAACCTGCAACATTTTAAAGAGGTGTTTGAAATGGCTGAAGCCGATGCGGCATTAGCAGCCAGCATCTTTCACTTTAAAGAAATTGCCATTCCTGATTTAAAGCGATATTTGCAGAAACAGGGAATTACCATGAGATTATGATTTTAATTGGCATTATATTAATTGTTGCTATTTCAGTTTATATGTGGATGGATAAAAAGCAGGAAAACAGGAGAGCAGGCCGGCAGGATCGGATGGAAGATAAAAAACAACAACTGATAGATTTGCTGCACAAAACAAAAGAAGAAAACAATAAAGCTGAATAAACAATCTGCGGTTGAAGAGTGCGACGCAAGAATGCTGAACAACGTTATTACCGCCGGTTACACAAACAAGAAACATGAGAGTAGATTTTAAAAAATACAGCGATGGTCTGGTGCCTGCTATTATACAGGATTATGATACGCATAAAGTGCTGATGATGGGTTTTATGAACGAAGCGGCGTTGAAACAAACTGAAGAAAGTGGTAAGGTTACTTTTTTCAGTCGCAGTAAAAACCGCTTGTGGACGAAGGGCGAGGAGAGCGGCAATTTTTTAGAAGTAAAATCGGTAGCGGTGGATTGTGATAATGATACACTTTTAATAAAAGCCCATCCGCTGGGCCCCACCTGCCACACCGGGGCAGATACCTGCTGGAGCGAACGCAACCACCCGGATAATTTTTTGTTTTATTTAGAAGAGATTATACGGTTGCGCAAATCTTCTACAGACGAAAAGTCGTATGTAAGACAATTGTTTGCAAAAGGAATTAATAAAATTGCACAGAAGGTTGGAGAAGAGGCTGTAGAGCTGGTAATTGAAGCAAAAGACACCAATGATGAGTTATTTATGAACGAAGCAGCGGACCTGATGTTTCATTATTTGCTTTTGCTTAACGCCAAAGGTTATACTTTGCAGGACGTTATTTACGTTTTACAACAAAGACATTTAAAGAAATAATATGCGTGCACTGATTGTTGGTTTATTACTGTTACCCATTGCCTTAAAAGCACAAAAGCAACTGGAGGTAAAAGGAACGGTTAGCGGGGTTAAAGAAAATGCCCTTGTTTTTTTAAACGATACTAATACACCGGGTGATACCATTGCTAAAGCCATTGTAAAAAACGGTAGCTTTATCTTAAAAGGAAGTCTGCGTGAAGCCTCTTTGGTAAACCTGAATTTTACCGATACAAAAAAGAAAGCCCTCTTGTTTTTAAATAACGGCAGTGTAACCGTTACCGGCAATACCACAGATATTCAAAAACTAAAAGTAAGCGGCTCAGAAACCCACCAGGCTTTTGAAGCATTTCAAAATACTTTTAACCCGTTGTTTCAAAAATATAGTGCCGTGGTGCAGCAGATTAATGCCGGCAAGGGTACCGATAGTTTGGAACTGCAGGCCGCCAAAAGCTATACTGCTATACAGGAAGCCATAGAAAAATACCTGAACGATTACAGCGCTTCACCCGTCAGTTCTTTTATGGTGCTGGTAACATCGCAGATATCGGATGATATGACGATACTGGAAAACCGTTTTAATAAACTGGGTGCTGTGCCGCAAGAAAACTTTTATGGTAAAATGCTGCGCCAGACTATTGATGATAGTAAAGTAGGCTCTGTAGGCAGCATGGCTATTGATTTTACACAAGCAGATACCAGTGGTAAAGCGGTGGCATTTTCTTCATTTAAAGGTAAGTATGTGCTGATAGATTTTTGGGCCAGTTGGTGTGGCCCCTGCCGGCAAGAAAATCCCAATGTGGTGATGGCCTACAACCAGTTTAAAAATAAAAACTTTACCATACTGGGGGTATCCTTAGACCGTGCCAAGGCCCCCTGGCTAAAAGCCATTGCAGATGATAAATTGAGCTGGACACAGGTAAGCGATTTAAAATTCTGGAGCAATGAAGTAGCCGTTAAATACCGCATCTCATCTATACCACAGAATTTTTTAGTTGACCCCGATGGAAAAATTATTGCCAAAAACTTAAGAGGCGAAGCCTTAACAGCCAAGTTATGCGAGTTGCTGGGTTGTAATTAAAATTTATTAGCAAGAATAAGATAAAGAACGGCGGCCCCTGGCCGCCGTTCTTTGTGTGCCAACTTTAATAACTTACATTTAACCATGCTAAGACGCCACTTTCTGCAAAACATACCTGCACTGAGTTTATTATTTGCCGGCGCTGCCAATAATAAATCAATCAATGCGGGTAAAGCTACTATTGCAGCCACGCCACCGGCCAGCGACCGTGATTATTGGGTGAAGTTGTTGCAAAAAATTGCCAGTCCTATTGTAGCACCCATGAGCCAGGGCTTGCTAAAAAAAACAATGCCGTTAGAGTTAAGTCCCACCTGGGATAAACGCCCCACCGATGTAGCCTATATGGAAGCACTGGGCCGTCTGCTGGCAGGCATTGCACCCTTTCTTGCCTTACCAGAAGAAGATAGTAAAGAAGGCGCCATAAGAAAGCAGTTGTTATTGCAGGCACAGCAAAGTTTACAGCATGCTGTTAACCCGCATAGCAACGATTATCTTAACTGGGGCAGCAGTACCAACCGCCAGCCATTGGTGGATGCTGCATTTTTAGCACAGGCATTTTTAGCAGCTCCACAGGTTTTATGGCATCCATTAGATGCGGTAACCAAAGAACGTTTTATTACCCGGTTTAAAAACATGCGGCAGATACCGCCCTACAAAAGCAACTGGTTATTATTTGCAGCTATTATAGAATGTTTTTTATTAAGTATAGATGAAGCAGCGGATGCCACCCGCATTAATACTGCTATAGAAAATATAGAAAGCTGGTATGTGGGCGATGGCTGGTACAGCGATGGGCCACGTTTTCATTTCGATCATTACAATGGCTATGTCATTCACCCCATGTTGTGCGAGGTGCTGCGGGTGAATGCCACAAAAGGCAGTAGCAGCGATGCTAAATTTAAACAAGCCTACAAACGCATGCAGCGTTATGCTTACCAGCAAGAACGGTTTATTACACCAGAAGGCTATTACCCGGTGTTTGGTCGCTCATCCACTTACCGTGCCGGTTTGTTTCAGCCATTAACCAAACTGGCATTAGACCAGGCCTTGCCCGCAGGCATTTCTCCCGCACAGGTACGATGCGGTTTAACGGCAGTACTCAAACATCTTTTTATACCTGCCACTTTTACAACGGAGGGTTATTTGTGTTTAGGTTTGGTGGGCAACCAGCAAGCGGCCATTGCAGATTCTTATACCAACACCGGCAGTTTATACCTTACTTCTTATGTGTTTTTGCCATTGGGTTTGCCGGCAAACAATCCATTCTGGTCGGCGCCCTTTAGTGCATGGACGCAGCGCAAAGCATGGAGCGGACAACCCTTTGAAAAAGATTACGCGGTAGATTATTAAATGGAAAAGAAATTTTAAGTAGCCAGCAGTGGTATTGCTATTAAGCATCCTTGCGTCGCACCCTTCAGCTGTAAAACTATACCGGGCCCAATAATGGAGAATGGCTTGATTGCAGTTGCGCTTATTTCACAAAATACTTATTACTATTCTGTGGCACAAGTGTGCGACGCAACAATGCCCCACCGGAGTTGCCGTGGCTGGTAACCAACAAATATTCTTTACACTGACAGCAGTTTGCTTTTATAAAGCCACTTATTTTATAGTCAATGTAATTTGCCATTCTTCACTTTTCGTGGCTATTCGCTAATTTTAAGAACTTAGATTTGGTACAGGCCAATATCCTCTGATGAATGCTGCTATTTTATTATGCGTACAAGGCACCATCAACGTATTCTTATGAAATCTCGGTTATAAAACGATTGCTTTTGTTAACGATGCTTTTCAATAAATATTCAACACCAAAAAATGCTATATGCAAAACAACCATTCTAATTCAAGAAGAAAATTCTTACAGCAAATAGGGGCCTCCGGTTTATTAGTTGCAGGTTCTCCGTTTTCATCGCTGGCTGCTGCAGAAAAAGCTGAAGAACGCATACTGCGTTACGACCGTAAAATTATAGCCAACGACAAAATACGAATTGGCGTGATAGGTTATGGCGTGCAGGGGCATTTTGATTTAAGTACCGCTCTTAAAGTACCCGGTGTTGAACTGGCGGGCATCTGCGATTTATATACCGGCCGCATAGAAAATGCCAAAGAGCTGCACGGCAAAGAATTGTTTACCACCCGCAACTATAAAGAATTGCTGGACAGACCCGACATTGATGCCGTATTGGTATGCACTACAGATTGCTGGCATGCCCGTATTGTAACCGATGCATTGGCAAAAGGCAAGCATGTGTACTGCGAGAAACCCATGGTGTATAAAATAAGTGAAGGCTATCCGGTGATGGCTGCTGTAAAAAAATCCGGCAAGGTATTGCAGGTGGGCAGCCAGCGGGTTAGCAGTATTGGTTATGCCAAAGCAAAAGAATTATTGGCTGCCGGAGAAATAGGAAAATTAAATATGGTAAATGCCGTGTACGACCGACAAAGTTCTATTGGCGCCTGGGAATATACCATACCCAAAGATGCAGATGCCCTTACCACCAATTGGGATGCGTTTATAGAAGCCACCGAGAAAATGGCTTTTGATGCTAAAAAGTTTTTTTGGTGGAGGGCTTTTAAAGAAGTGGGCACCGGTGTGGCCGGAGATTTATTTATACATCTCTTAAGCGGCACCCATTTTATGACCAACTCAAAAGGGCCGGAAACTATTTACAGCACCGGCCAGTTCAGCTATTGGAAAGATGGACGCAATATGCCCGATGTAATGTCTGGCGTAATGCAATATCCCAGCTGTAAAGAGCACGATGCGTTCCAGATGACCTTACAGGTAAATTTTATCAGCGGCACGGGCGGACAAGAAATCATCCGCCTTATTGGTTCAGAAGGGGTGATAGAAGTAAACGGCAATAGCCTTAACATAAGGCATAGTTTGATGCCCGAAGCACCTGGCTTTGGCGGTTACGATTCGGTGTTTACTTTTCCAAAAGCCATGCAGGAAGAAATGAAAAAAGAATATGAAGCCAAATGGACACCTGAGCAACGCAAGCGTAAAATAAAAGAGAACATTGTATTTAAAGCACCTGCCGGTTACGATGATCATTTAGATCATTTCACCAATTTCTTTGATGCTATAAGAACCGGCAAACCTGTGGTGGAAGATGCTGAGTTTGGCTTTAGGGCAGCAGCACCCGCTCTTTCCTGCAACGAAAGTTATTTCTCTAAAAAAATAGTGAAGTGGGATCCTGTGGCTATGAAATTAATAAAGTAAATCACTTTATTTTTCAGTGGCCGTGTTTTTATTGTAATGTTTTTTAAGGTAACCAGCTTTAGTACAAGGGTGCGGCATCGTTGCGTCGCACCCTTTTACTGCAACGCCTTACTCAGCCTAAAAATTGAGTACAATTATTTTTTATTCCAAAGCTCGTTGCCTAAATACAAATATTTTGTAAGCAGCAGTTCGTATATTTTTTCAGCATTATCTCCGTTTAAAAAAATTAAATAGCCTTTTTTGCTTTTAGGAAAAATAATGGCCAGGGTGCTTACCCCGGGGTCTTTTCCTGAATGCAGCAGGGCGTACTCATCATTGCTGAAACCAGTTATCTTTTCCCAACCCAAACCAAAATAATTATTGTCTTTCAACTTAACCTGGTTGCTGGTCATTGCTTCAAACACTTCGTGGCTTAAACCGGCGCCATTTAAAACATAGGCCAGAAAATTTCCATAATCTTCAACCGTAGTTAAAAGGTTGGCAGCAGCATTGGCTTTGTAATATTTTGCTGTATTAATAACATTACCGTCTTTA
>JANRMC010000137.1:0-12427 GCA_033761915.1 Flavihumibacter sp. | reverse complement strand
GTCAGCCTCGGTAAGTTGCTTGTCTTTTAAGTTCCACTCTTTATATTTTAAAGCACGGCGGCTGAACAATGCTTCGTAACTGCCTGCCATGGCCTTCATTTCATCTAACTGCGCAGGTGTTATTTTTTCTTCTTTAATATTTTGAAACTGCAGATTTTTTTTATCGGCACCGGTTGCCGCAATGATGGCCTGGCAGGTGGTACAGTTAGCCAGGTGGTACATTTTTTTCATGCGATAATTTTTTGCTTTTATGCAATTGTAAGAATTGCAAAATAACAGGCACTGCAGTAAAAAGTTCAGAAAACTACGCCGCTGTAACCTTATCCCAGGTTTGGGTTTGGTGGTTAAACTGCTTTAAAGGTTTGGCAGGGTTACCGGCCACAATGGTATATGGTGGCACATCTTTAGTAACCACGCTGCCGGCAGCAATTACACAATACTGGCCAACGGTTACGCCTGCGGTAATCACTACATTGGCACCTATCCAGCAACCATCGCCAATGGTAATGGGCGATGTGGTGCAGGGCTGGTACCTGAAGCCGGTATTTACATGGCTGAAACCGTGGTTCAGTCCGCTCATTACCACATTTTGCGCAGTCATTATATGGTTGCCAATATTAACGGGGCCAATAATTACATTCATGGCGCCTATAAAAGACCAATCGCCAATACTAACGGGGCCCATGCCATTGTTTACAAACGTAAAATCTTCTATGGTGGCATTATTGCCCATAGAAAAATGATTAAAGGGCATTACATCCATTCTTGCACGGCCAAATACCACGCTGCCTTTTCCTTTTTTATGATAAAAAGGATTCATAAAAGTTCTTACCCACCAGCGGGGGCGTATGCCCTGCTCTGAAGTAAGCATCCACATGACCAGTTTCTTTAGTGCGGGGTTCGATTTTATTTTATCCTGTAAGGCCATATTTTTTATACTATCACAAATGTACTTAAAGCAGCAACAGCTTTTGCAGGGCTTTGCATAGCAGCTGAAGGGTGCGACGCAACGGCTGCTGCTGCTTGTACTAATGTTGGTTAACTACTGTTTCGATTCCATTGCTACGGCAATGTTACCATTTAAACGAAATTTATATTTTTTAATTATCTGCCGCTATGCAGCCCGTGTATTTTTACTAAATTACAGTTCCTTAAAAAACATCTAACGATTATGACAACCAGACGCCAGTTTTTACAGCAAAGTGCCGTGCTATCTGCCGCCGCATTTATTGATCCTTCTGAATTATTTAAAAAGAATAAAGGTTTGGGCATACAGCTTTATACCGTAAGAAGTGAGGTAGCCAAAGACCTGGCCAACAGCCTGGCACAAATTGCCAATGCCGGCTATACCAACGTGGAGTTGTTTGGTTATAATAACCGCAAGTTTTTTGGTAAAAGCGTTGCAGAAACGGCGGCCCTGTTGCAGCAATACAACCTTAAAAGCCCCAGCGGCCATTACATGCTGCAGGATTTTATGTTTAACGACAACTACAACTGGGATAGCTGGAAATATCTGGTAGAAGACTCAAAGGCATTAGGACATAAATACATTGTTATACCCTGGATACCGGAGCCACAACGCACCGCAGATAATATTAAACGCATTGCCGACCGCCTGAACAAAGGTGCCGAAATAGCGAAAGAAGCTGGTATGTGCGCCGCCTACCACAACCACGATTTTGAGTTTAAGAAAATGGATGGCGATATGACCGGACTGGATTACCTGTTAACTAACACAGATGCAAAAAATGTAAAGTTTGAACTGGATATTTATTGGGTGGTATTTGCCGGCCTTAACCCAATTGATTTATTTAATAAATACCCCGGCCGTTTTGCAATGTGGCATGTAAAAGACATGGAAAAAGGAGAGAACGGTGCTAAAGGCCAAAGCTGCGAGGTGGGCAAGGGTATTATTAACTGGAAAGAAATTTATGCCGCCCGCAAAAAATCGGGGCTTGAAATTCCGTATGTGGAACAAGAGGCTTATCGCCACCCGGTTTTTGAATGCATAAAAACCAGTGCAGATTACTTGAAAGCAAACAAACTGATTTAATACAAAGCCCCTCCGTAAAAAAGAGGGGCTTCTTTTCTTAACCACACTAACCTGTTTTATGAACAACTCCCGCAGAAAATTTTTACAACAATCTTCTTTGCTTACTGCAGGTGGTTTGCTGGCCGCCTCATACAACAACAATGTATTTGCTGTTTTAAAAAATAAAATTGCTCCGTCAGACCAGTTAAATATTGGTGTTATTGGTATTAAAGGTATGGGCTGGTCTAATACCCGTGCTGCATTGCAGGTGCCGGGCATAAACCTGGTGGCTATTTGCGATGTGGACCAGAATGTAATTGCCGACCGCCAGAAAGAGTTTGCCAAAATGAATATTGATGCAGCAAAAGTTGCGGTGTATGCAGACTACCGCAAGCTGCTGGAGCAAAAAGATATTGATGCCGTAATTATAGGCACGCCAGATCATTGGCATGCCTTGCAAATGATAGAAGCCTGCCAGGCCGGTAAACATGTGTATGTAGAAAAACCGGTAGGCAACTCTATTGAAGAATGCCGTGCCATGGTAGCTGCGCAACAACGCTATAATAAAATAGTGCAGGCCGGGCAGTGGCAGCGCAGCCAGCAGCATTTTAAAGATGCTGTAGATTTTGTACACAGCGGGCAGCTGGGCAATATAAGAACCGTAAAAGTTTGGTGTTACCAGGGATGGATGCGGCCGCAACCCGTAGTGGCCGATAGTGCACCACCCGCCGGAGTTGATTATAAAATGTGGTTAGGGCCCGCACCATTAAAACCATTTAACAGCAGCCGTTTTCATTTTCACTTCCGCTGGTTTTGGGATTATGCCGGTGGCCTGATGACCGATTGGGGTGTACACTTATTAGATTATGCATTACTGGGCATGAAAGCGCCGTTGCCAAAAACCATCAGCGGCCTGGGTGGTAAGTTTGCTTACCCCGAGCTGGCAGAAGAAACCCCCGATACATTAACCACTTTGTATGAGTTTGATAAGTTTAATCTGGTATGGGATAGTGCCATGGGTATTGATAACGGCTCTTACAACCGAGATCATGGTATTGCATACATTGGCAATAACGGCACGCTTATTTTAAACCGCGGCGGTTGGGAGGTTATAGAAGAACGCCAAAGCAAAAACAAAGTGGCTATACCACTTGCCAAAGCCAGCGACAATGGTTTGGTAAAACACTGGCAAAATTTTGCAGAAGCTATAAAAACCAACAATGCAGGTATTTTAAATTGTTCTATACAAGATGGGGCACATGTAGCCACCGTGGCACAAATGGGCAATATTGCCTACCGTAGTAATAAAAGATTAGAGTGGAATGCTGCAACCGCCCGTTTTACAGACGAGGCCATTAATAAAGCCTATTTAATGAAGCCCTATCACAACGGGTATAAACTACTTAAATTATAAAAAGAGTTGCCAGCTAAACGCTGGCAATTTTTTTATGTACCCGGCCATAGAATAAATAGTAAGCATTGTTGCGTCGCACATGTTAGCTGCAACGCTATGAGGAACAAGTAGCAGTTGCACTTTATCCCGCCTCGGGGGGACTTGTATGGCAGTGCCTGTGGCAGCATTATAAATTAAAGTCCTGAGACAGATTTTTAAAATGTCCGTTAAGTTTCACCCGTTCTTTCAGTTGTTCCATTTCTCCAATCACCGGCAGCACTTTTTGCAGGTGGCGTTTTAAATATTCCTGCCGCTGCAGTTCTTGCAACAAACCAAGCAGTTCATATTCTTCCTGCAGGTTTAAACCGGCATGGTGCGCCACATCGTAACTCAGCAAGGCCTCATCCGGTTTGGTAAATTTTTTTTCTATCCGCAGCAGTCGGTGCAATTCCCGAACGCTGTTTAATACTTTTTGCATCAGTTCCGGCTTACCGGCATCTTGTATATTATCTGCATAGTTTACAATAGCGCCACTGTATAATTTATCGGGTATTTCTTTTATCACTTCTAACACACGAAAAATTTGCAAGCCCCTTGTTTTAATATCCATTTCACCGTTTTCATACACTTTGCTTATTTCAGTTATTTCAACCAGGGTGCCCATTTCGCTGATGCGGCCTTCAATAATAGCCGGTATACCAAAATTTTTCTTTTCTGTATAGCACTCGTAAATAAGTTGTTTATAGCGGGGTTCAAATATGTGCAGGTTCAGGGCTTCGCCCGGGTACACCACAATACCCAACGGAAATATGGGAACAAAATTGGTCATGCTTTAAAATTACTAACAAAGCCATAAAACAACCGGTAGCTTCATTGGTTTATTTTTGTTTAATTTTCAGGTACAATAAAGCAGACAGTTTGTTCATGATTAATTCCGTTTTTACCTATACCTTTTCTATTGCCACCATTGTTAGTAAATGGAGCGAGTATGAAACGATGAAAACCAGTTTTGAAAACGCCGGTTTTACCATTGATTGTGAATATCTGGTGGCAGACAATACCCGGGAAAATGTTTACGATGCCTATACTGCCATTAATTATTTTAAACAGGCCGCGCAGGGGCGTTATTTAATAGTGGTGCACCAGGATGTGGTTTGCATAGACCATAAAGAACGGTTACTGGCCATTTTAGAAAAACTAAACATTACAGATAGTAGTTGGGCCATTGCTGGTAATGCGGGTTTTAATGGCTATCATCAGCCACGTATGCATATTACTTATGGTGGTAATAAAGTAACCACAACGCCGCTACCGGCCAGAGTACAGTCTTTAGACGAAAACCTGTTGGTTATTAATAATAGCAAACCCATCACTGTATCTCCCAACATAAGAGGGTTTCATTTATATGGCACTGATATTTGTTTAAGAGCAGCCCAGCAACAGTACACCGCATACGTTATACCCTTTATGGTACATCATTTTAGTATGGGCAATCTTAAGGATCTTGAAAGTTTTATACCCCGGTTTATACAGGTGTATGAAAATTATGTACCCGGGCAGTTTATACAAACCACTTGTACCCGTTTTTATATTGGGGGTGGCACTAATAAAAGTATACGCTACAACAACAAATTCTTTTTCTTCTTTATAAAACTGGCAGAACGTTTAAAACAAAGTATTGCTTTTTTAAAAGGAGCTACCCGTTATAAAACCAGTAAGCAGGTACTTGCTTAAAAAAAATGGGCGGGGTGCTGTATGCTGCTTTTTATGCGTTGCGCCACCTGCTGCAAACTGTAATGCGCCGGGCTTTGCCGGGCCAGTTTATTAAAGGCAGCTACAGATTGTTTGATGCCGCTGCGGTTGGCTAAAAACATTTTTAAAGATTGCCAGAGGTACCAGCGCCCAATAAGTATTTGAAAAAAGGTTTCTGGCAGCCACTGTATGTACCAGAGTATTTTTTTGATGCCTTGCAGGTGCAGGGCATGCACATAAAATTTGTTACGGTAATAAATAGCCTTTACCTTATTTTTTTGCCGGTGTGTTTTAATAGTGGCAGAAGTTTTATGCAGGCATAAACTGTTATAATTAAAATAACAGGTATAGCCCAGGCGCCAGGCTCTTACACTCAATTCATAATCTTCAGAATAAAAAGGGGCAAACAATTCATTAAACCCGCCAATAGCTAAAAACTTTTGTTTATCTACCAGCATATTGGCGCCAGACAGGTACATGGTATACAAACCATCTTTCATCAGCTCTTTATCTTTTAAAAGATAATTGCCCGTGGTTTTAATTTTTACACCATGAAATGATGGATACTTGGCACCATCCTGTATAATAGTATCCTCCCAACCCTCTATGCGGCCCATTACACCAAAAGTATCAGGTGCTTCAAAATACCGTAACTGATCTGTAAAATAGCCTGGGGTTAGTTTTACATCGCTGTTAAGTAACAATACATGGCTGTGGATGGCGGCTTTAATGCCGGCATTACTGGTAACAGAAAAACCGGCGTTTACTTTTTGAACTATAACTTTTATAGCCGGGTAATGGGTGCGCAGGTAGTTTACAGAATCATCGGTAGAGCAATCATCGGCTACAATAATTTCTGATGGCAGGTTAATGGTTGCCAGTGCAGCTACAACGGTTGGCAGTGTATGTTCAAACAAACCAATACCGTTGTAATTAGGTATTACAACAGAAATGCCGGTAATGGTGGTAGCGGTATTATGCATTCAGATCGTTATTGTATAAAACCAGATTTTCGCCACTCAGCTCTAAAGAAAAATTATACTCGCTTACTGCTTTAAAAACAGCTTTACTGGTTCCTTTTTTATAGCGGTCGTGTGTTTCTACAATTAACAGGCGGGTGCGGGGCAACCAGTAATGATAGTTGTTTTCAAACAGTTCTTTTTCGGTTCCTTCCACGTCAATTTTTAAAATATCAATGATCTCAGTATTCAATAACTGCATAATCTTGGTAATGGTATAGGCTTTAATAGTATTGGGCCCTTCGCCTGTTTCTACCATATAACCGGCTTCTCCATAGCCTTTGTCTACCAGGTTTATAATTGCAGCTTCGTGCCATACCGCTCCTTTAACCAGTTGCACATTTTTATAAAGGGCCGTGTTTTTAGTTGCTATAGCATGGTTATCCGTATCGGGCTCTACAGAAAAGATGGTGGCTTGCGGGTATTTATTAGCATAAAACAAAGCGGCATAGCCAACATTGGCACCAAGGTCTATTATTGTTTTGGGCTGAAAGGACAACGGCACATCATATTCGCTGTTAATAAATAACTGTTCAAACATGCGTGCATCGCTTTCTATACCCCTGAAATAAACCGGGTGCTTCAGCCATGGCAAGCGAATGGCTTTCTGGCTTCTGGATTTAAAATGTGCATAGAGGCGTAAACCCGTAAATAACCCTCTTTTGCTGATAAAGGCCGGTAAACGACTGCCCATACATGGTTGATTTAAGTGCTGTTTCTTTAATTGGGCAAATTACAAAAACTATTGTTGCGGCTGTTATGCAATAAAAGAATGTATGACCCGCATTGGTACAATTGCTGAAGGGTGCGACGCAACGATGTTGCTATATCTGCTATCGCTGGTTACATAATAACATTGGTGTGTAAAATTTATTTTTCAGTATGCAAATACTGTTAATTTTGAAACGCTTTAATACAAACAACACTTACTTATACAATACCGCCTGTAATGAACGATTATCTTGGACTGGCTGATTTTTTAGAACCGCTGAATCTGGCTTTTTTAAGCGACGACCAATTGTACCACGATGGGCAAATTGGTAAGTTGGGTAACTGGTATGAAGAAAGTTTTCCGGACCTGTACGCCGCAGATGTGGTTATTGTAGGTTGTGCCGAGCAGCGGGGTGCGGGTTTAGCAAATAATGGTGCCGCGGCGGCAGATGAAATAAGAAAAGAATTTTACAAACTGTATTGCTGGCATACCGATTTAAAGATTGCCGATATTGGCAATATTAAAACAGGCGCTACTTTACAAGATACATATGCGGCCGTTAAAACCGTGCTGCGGGAGCTGCTGAATGAACGAAAAACAGTATTGTTTTTAGGCGGCAGTCACGATCTTACCCTGGCGCAATACAACGCCTATACCAGTAACCAGCAAATTATAGAAGCCGCCTGCGTGGATGCATTGATAAACCTGAACATTAACTCGCCATTGCGCAGCGATAATTTTTTAATGGAAATGCTTACCGGCGAGCCCAACTATGTAAGGCATTATAACCATATTGGCTTTCAGAGTTATTATGTACACCCGCATATGCTGGAAACCATGGATAAGCTGCGCTTTGATTGCTACCGCGTGGGCAATGTAAAAGAAAGCATTGATGAGATGGAGCCCGTAATAAGAAATTGCCAGTTGCTGAGTTTTGATATTGCTGCCATTGCAAATGCGTATGCCCCTTCTGCCGATGCTTCTCCCAACGGTTTTAATGGAGAGGAAGCCTGCCAGCTGCTGCGCTTTGCCGGTTTAAGCCCTAACACCAACACCATTGGTATTTATGGTTACCAGCCGGCTAAAGATTTTAATAATCTTACTGCTAAACAAATAAGCCATATGCTCTGGTATTTTTTAGATGGCCGCAGCCGTGGTAAACGCGAAGCGAAGCTGGATGAGAAAGAATCCTTCAACGAATATTATATGGCCTTTGCAGAAATAGAAACCATTTTTTTGCAAAGCAAAAAAACCGGCAGGTGGTGGATGCAGTTGCCCGATAAAAAATTTATTGCCTGCTCTTATAAAGACTATTTAATGGCCAGCAGCAACGAAATACCGGAGCGCTGGTTAAGAGCACAGGAAAGAAGCTGATTAAATAAACGGCATGTTTAATAAAAATTATTGCGTTGCTTTTAATTGCCTGTTATTGCTTTTACTAAGTAGTTGCAGCATTAGCAAACAACTTAAAAAAAATGCAGACACCAACCTGCTAAACCAACCGGGTTTAGAAAATGCCCATACAGGTATTGCGGTGTATGATGTGGCTGCAGAAAAATACTGGTACCGGCACAACAGCAATAAATATTTTATACCGGCTTCTAATGCAAAAATTTTTACCTGTTACGCAGGCTTAAAATATTTGGGCGATAGTTTAGAAGGTATAAGATACACAAACACCACTAATGGCATTGTATTGCAACCCACGAGCGACCCCACTTTGTTGCACCCCGATTTTAAAACACAACCCGTAATACAATTTTTACAACGGTCTACAACCCCTTTATTCATCAGCGCTGGCAATTGGAAAGATGAAGCACTGGGCTTTGGCTGGGCGTGGGATGACTATAACAGCAGTTATATGGCAGAAAGAAGCCCTCTGCCCGTTTATGGCAACCTGGTAAACTGGATACAGGATATTGATACCACTGCAGAAAATATATCTGCCAGCATTTACTCAAACCCCGAAGTAAACTGGAAAGTAAAGTTTAATAGCACCAGCCAGCCCCGTTTTGATGCGGAACGGAAGAAAGATGAAAACGTTTTTATAATTACAGAAGGAAAAGAGCCGCACAAAGAAGTAGCCGTACCGTTTATAACCAACACACTTAACGCTGCATTAGAGCTTTTGCCAGATACTATTGGCAAACCCATAACAATTACAGAAGAAATTATTTCGCCTGCTGCCTTTAAAACAATCTATTCTCAACCCACAGACTCTTTATTAAAACCCATGATGCACAGCAGCGATAATTTTTTTGCAGAACAGGTTTTATTAATGGTGGCAGCAAAGCAGCTTGGATATATGAACACTGCTGCTATTATAGACAGTTTGTTAAAAACAGATTTAAAAAACTTACCACAACAACCACGCTGGGCAGATGGCAGCGGACTCAGTCGTTATAATTTATTTACACCAGAAGATTTTATTTGGATACTGCAAGAAATAAAAAACAATTACAGCTGGCAGCGCATCACACAAATTTTTGCAACCGGCAACGAAGGCACACTAAACAATTATTATAAACAAAATGCCGGCAACGTATTTCTAAAAACCGGCACCTTAAGCGGGCAGGTAGCGCTAAGCGGTTATATTATTACCAATAAAAATAAAATACTGCTGGTGTCTGTATTGGTAAACAATCATCAAACCAGTGCCACAAAAGTGCGCCGTGCCGTAGAAAAATTTATACAGCATATTATTACACAATATTAGTGTGTAGCCGGCAACACGGCTATATTCAGCTATTGTTGCTCGTTGTAAACCCCGATCTGATTTGTGGTAAGCTATCGGGGCACCCTTGCACACTAACGTTTTGTGCAGCTAATACTAAACACACAACTGCAGCATTATTATCATTTCTTTTTCATTGCTGTTCAGCAAACTAAACTGGTTTCAAAAAATTTATCTTCCATTCCCAACGCAAGTAAACCGGCAAACGTATTTATAAGTGACCCGTTTTTCATTCCCTGTGAAACAGGGTCGGCAAATATTTCGTTTTCATGGGCTCCAGCCGGTTTTCCCTTCCCCCGAAAGTTCTTCGGGGGATTTTTTTTGAAAACTTTCCAACGTTTTTAAATCATTGTCCGTAATCATACTAACAAGTACCCAACCTTACCAATAAAATCCGTTTTATGAAAACACATCTTTCTTTATACCGGCAGGAACCAGGAGCCCCTGTTTGTAAAACCCCAAAACAAAAAAGTATGAAACCAAGACAATTGATTGCCACCTTGCTGGCCTGTTGCATTTACCTCTTTGCTCCTGCACAAACAACGCCACCCAACTGTAATGCAGATTTTAGTTACAGCATTACAGATCTTAAGAAAGTAAACTTTACTGCACAAGACTCTTTAGGCGCCCTTCACTATTGGTGGTTTGGAGACGGCACTACCGTTTATACAGAACAGCAGGGCCGTGCCACACATGTTTATAATAACCCCGGCACTTACGAGGTTAAGCATATTATTGTAAGAGGAGATTGTAAAGACACGGTTGTAAAACACATTACTTTACAAGATTATTGTAAAGCCGAGTATGAATGGTACAGAGCTAATACCACTTCTCCTTACACTATTCAGTTTAAAAACAAAAGCACTGCTTTTACCGATATTAAAGAATACCTCTGGAAGTTTGGAGATGGCGCCACATCTGCAGAACAACACCCCCTGCACAACTTTGCAGGGCCCGGCACTTATGAAGTGTGTTTAAGAATTTTAACCCGTAGCGGTTGCGAAAGCCGGATGTGTACTGTTATTACATTAGCAGATTCTTCCTGCAACATCACTCCAAAATTTGAAGTGTTAAGAGATGCAGCCACCCCGCTTACCTTAAAATTTGTAAACCAAACCGTTGTTCCCAGCAGCGGCGCCCAATACAAATGGAGTTTTGGAGACGGTACCACTTCTGCCGATAAAGACCCTGTGCATACCTATGCCACAGCAGGCATTTACAATGTTTGTTTAAAAGTATATGTAAACAATACCTGTGTTAAAGAAAAATGCACCACTGTTGTTGTAGAAGGTAATACCTGCACTATTACGGCTAAGTTTGAGTGGCATAAAGACTCCACCAACTGCAAAAACATACTGTTTAAAAATTTAAGCACGGTTATTTCTCCCAACGTTCAATTTATCTGGAAGTTTGGAGACGGCAGTTCTTCTACCGCCACCAACCCCAACCATGTATACAACCAACCAGGTAAATACTATGTATGCCTGGTGGCAGAGGCCGGCCCTAATTGCCGTAAAGAGTATTGCGATAGTGTAGTAGTACGTTGCGATACGGTACCGCCGCCACCTACCTGTGATGTAAGAGCAAAATATATTTGGAAGAAAGACGCCCAGCATTGGAACCTGATTCATTTTACCAATACCAGCGAGCCTGTTAACCGCATCTGGAAAACACGTTGGTGGTACGGAGATGGAACAGAGTCGGCCGACTTTAACAGCTTTCACAAATACGAAAAGCCCGGTGTGTATTTAGTTTGTTTAGGTGTAACCAGTTTAAACGGCTGCATCAGCTACTATTGCGATAGTGTACGTGTTATTGCACCAGATACCTGCAGCAGTAAATCTAACTTTGCAGTAAGCCGCACCCCCAACAGTGCATTGGTATTAAAGTTTGAAGCAAGCTACAGAAGCAGTACCGCCCGTTATTACTGGAGCTTTGGAGACGGCAGCGCAGGCACAGGGGCTGTAACCACGCACTACTACCAAAAAGCAGGCAAGTATAAAGTTTGCTTAACCGTAAAAGAAGGCAACTGCAGCACCACCACCTGTAAAGAAATACAGGCAGGCGCCAATTGCGATAGTGTATATGTTAAGTACGAATATAAGCGCAGCGCCACACGCCCCAACCAAATAAGCTTTACCGGCATTACCAACGATCTTCCGTTTAATACCCAGGTTTGGACTATCTATAAAATAACACCCAATGGCGTAGTAACCCCACCCATTGCCATATTAAACCAGCTAAACCCCACTTATTTGTTTACAGATACGGGTAGTTATAAGGTTTGTTTAAAAGCTGTAACAGGTTCAAAATGTGTGAAGGAGTATTGCCAAACCATCCGTATAGAAAAGCTGGGCCCTAATTTGCCCGGAATCATTTACGCTTTTCCCAACCCGGCCGTTAATAGCATCGTATTAGAACTAACTTTAACAAAGGCAGAAACAGTGAGTTTTATTATTACCGATGCAGCCGGTGGAATTAAAGCGCAGTATACCAAAAACGGAGTGGTGGGCAATAACCGCTTCACCCTACCCGTTGAACAGTTGAGCCAGGGGTATTATATGGTAGAAATTAAAACCGCTACCAGCCGGTGGACCAGTAAGTTTCAGAAAGGATAAAAATTAAAAGCCGTACCCGTTTACGGCACAGTATAAAAAATTAGGAAAGCCATAGGTAGGTTACCAGCATAAGTTCTTTGTTCAGCATCCGTTGCGTCGCACCCTTCAGCTGAAGGGTGCGACGCAACGATGTTAAATATAAAAACAACAGCTGGTATCATAAAAAT
>JANRMC010000136.1:0-8755 GCA_033761915.1 Flavihumibacter sp. | reverse complement strand
CGGCTGCTGCGTAAAGATTGCCAGCCGGTCCCACCCAAAAACCTATTAGTTTTTGCAAATCTTTTATAACCGTGCCGTGGCATTGCTGTGCTTTGTGTGTAGCTTTAGGCAGTTTATAGTATGAAATTTACAAAGTGGCAGATACCGCCTGTTAATAAAAAACGGTTACTAAAACGCAGCGCATTGGCATTGCTGTGTGGGGTACTTATTTTTTTGATACTTCATATAATTTTTCCGTTGCCCGATAAAGTGGAATACGCCACCGTTATTACAGACGATAAAGGAGAGGTGATACATGCTTTTTTAACCAGCGATCAGCAATGGCGTATGAAAACAGAGTTAGAAGAAATTTCTCCGCTGCTGCGCAAAACCATCATAGAAAAAGAAGATAAATATTTTTATTACCACCCTGGTGTTAACCCATTGGCCGTGCTGCGGGCTGCTACTAAAAACATGTTGGGTTTAAAAAGAACCAGTGGCGCATCTACCATTACCATGCAGGTGGCCCGTGCATTAGAACCCAAACGGCGCACTTATTTTAATAAACTGATAGAAATGTTCAGGGCCGTGCAGTTAGAGTTAAAATACAGTAAAGACGAAATACTGCAACTGTATTTAAACCTGGCACCTTATGGCGGTAATATACAAGGCGTAAAAGCCGCGTCGTTGTTGTATTTTAAAAAGAACCCCGATCATTTGTCGCTGGCAGAAATAACTGCGCTCTCCATCATTCCTAACCGGCCTTCTTCATTAGTGCCGGGCAAAAGCAATGCTCTCATTGTGCAAGAAAGAAACCGCTGGCTGCAAAAATTTAAAGCAGAGGGTTTGTTTACCAATAAAGAAATTACAGATGCACTGGCAGAACCACTCACTGCTACCCGCGGTGCGGTGCCGCAATACCTGCCGCATCTGGCTTGGCAACTGAAGCAGCAATATGCACAGCCGCTTATAAAAACGCATATTAATATGCACCTGCAAAGCCGGGTAGAACAACTGGCGTATGATTATATTAATACTCTGCGCCTGCAAAACATACGCAATGCTGCTGTGGTGGTTATTAATAACCAAACCCACCGTGTGGTAGGTTATATTGGCTCGGCAAATTTTAAAGATACAACAGATGGCGGGCAGGTAAACGGTGCTGCGGCTATCCGGCAACCCGGCAGCACTTTAAAACCCTTGTTGTATGGCATGTGTATAGATGAAGGATTGCTGACACCCAAAACCATCATCAGCGATGTGGCGGTTAGTTACAGCGGCTATGCACCAGAAAACTATGATCGTAAATTTAATGGGGCTGTAAGTATGGAGTATGCATTAGAACACTCGTTGAATATTCCGGCGGTAAAAAGTTTAAAGGCTCTGGGCAAAGATGCTTTTGTAAACAAACTGGCAGCGGCCAATTTTAAGCGTATAAAAAAAGACCAGCGCAAGTTGGGGCTTTCTGTGGTATTAGGCGGTTGCGGCGCCACGCTGGAAGAGTTGACTGCTTTATACAGCGGTTTTGCCAGCAACGGCTGGTACCAGGCTCCATCTTATATACAATCAGATAGCGCCGCACCAAAACAAAAGATGCTGTCTGAAGCCGCTGCATTTATAATTAACGAAACACTGTCTAAAGTAAACCGCCCCGATTTTCCATTGAACTGGCAAAGTACCGAACACCTGCCAAAAATTGCCTGGAAGACCGGCACTTCTTACGGCAGGAGGGATGCCTGGAGTATTGGCTACAATAAAAAATATACGGTGGGTGTGTGGGTGGGCAATTTCTCTGCACAGGGGGTGCCCGAATTAAGTGGTGCACAAATAGCAACCCCTTTACTGTTCCGTATTTTTAATACAATTGATTACGACAGCGATCAGGATTGGTTTACACAACCCGCCGGTTGCGATATACGTAAGGTTTGCGCCAACACCGGTTTGCCACCCAATGATTTTTGTACAGATATTGTTACTGATTATTTTGTTCCCTTAATTTCTGCCAGCACAGTATGCCAGCACATGAAAGAAATAATGGTGAGCGAAAATGAACAAATAAGTTATTGCGTGCATTGCCGGCCCGCTGCCGGTTATAAAAAGAAACGCTATCCTTTTATTGCGGCCGATATGCAGCAGTGGATGGATGATAACAAAGTGCTGTACACCCGCATGCCCCCGCACAACCCTGCCTGCGAAGCGGTGTTTAAAGAAGGCGTCCCTTCTATAACTGCACCCAAAAGCGGCGGTGAATATTTTATCAGCAGTAAAGAAGCCACGCCCTTACAATTGCGCTGCGAGGTAAGCAATGATGTGAGCAAAGTATTTTGGTATATCAATAACCAGTTTTATAAAACGGCCACGCCGGGCACCGCTGTATTTTTTATGCCGCCAGAAGGACCGGTAAAAATTTCCTGTACCGATGATAAGGGCCGCAACCGCGATATATGGATTACGGTAAAGAAACTAGATTTTTAATTTTTGCCGGTAAGATGGGAAGAAAAGAAGAGAAACCTTTTTTGTGTTCTTTTCTCTCAGGCTGTTTTTAAAGTAGCAAGAAATATTTTTTATGATACCAGCAGCAGTAACTCCGGTTGGGCATTGTTGCGTCGCAATACGTTTATCGGTAGTGATAATTTCAACTAATAAAAAAGCTTTCTCAAAAATTCAGCTGGTAAGATTAGAAGAAAAGAAGAGAAAATTTTTTTGTCTTCTTTTCTTCCCGGCTAAATTTTTGAGAAAGCCTCGATTGTTTAACAACGCTATAGTTTTAATCCACCTTCTTAACACCGCCGCTGCCGGCTACATGAGAGTCTACCTGCGGGGCGCCTTTATATTTTACATCACCACTGCCTGCCACATCTACTTTTAATTTTACGCTGGCAAATACTTCTGCATTACCACTGCCGGCAATATCTACAGAAGATTCTTCAGACTTTAAATCAAAGGCTCTTATATCTCCGCTGCCACGGGTATCTGCATTAAAGGTTTTGGTATTGCCGCTTAGAGTAATATTGCCGCTGCCGGTTATATCAGCTTTAATAGCGGGGGCATCCACATCCAGCCGCACATCTCCGCTGCCGCTGATACCAACGTAAATGCGGCTGCTATCGCTAATTTTATTTTGGCCAATAATATTACCAGAGCCACTTAAGGAAAGATGATTGAAGGTGGGGCTGGTTACATATATTTTCATGTTTCTTTTGGGGCGCAGCCAATAGCCTTCATCGGTTTTAATTACCAGTTTGTCTCCATCCACATACACATCAATATATTGCTGCAAATTGTCTTCTGCTTCCACTTTTACGGAGGTGGCAGCACCGGCGGTTACATACAAATCAAAAGCACCGCGGGTTTCCACGCCTTTAAAAGAACCGGTTGGGCGTTCTTGTGTTACTACATTGCCATTGCCTTTTATTCTTTTGCCACCTACATAGCGGCAAGAACTAAAGCCAATTAATAACAGCGTGGCGGCTAAAAGTATTGGTTTCATAATAGTTTGTTTTATTGGTTAGCGGTTTTGATGTGCCGTATTTGACGCCGGCTTTTGTATTTATGTTACAAAGTTGCTACCGGTATTTTACCGTTTAAAGCTTTTTCCGGCCAATGGCAGGTAATTACCGGTTAACAGCGTGTATGCAGTTTTTAGTTAGCTATGTAAGCACTTGTATTGCGGTAAGGTATGTATGAGCGCATGTGTTGCCCAAAGATTTGCAGATGAAACGAGCGTGGCAAGGATGCTGCTATGAAAAGAAACTGCCGGTAACCTTATAAAACGGTTTTTACCACGCCATCTATTTTTTTAATGAAGTAGAGTTTTTTGTTTTCAAAATAGTCCAGCGCAAGGGTTTGGCTGTTTAGCACGGGTTGAATGTCAAAGTCGGTAAACACCCGGTATTTTTTTTCGCCAATACTGTTTTGCAGGTTGCTGCCTTTTTCGGCCAGCAGTTTACCAAAGCGGTACAGGCACTCGTAGCCGCGAAACACCATATCGCTGGGGCGGGAGTACATATAGGTTTTGAAATAATTATTAATGCTGTTGCTGGCCTTATCGGTTTTTGCATTGTAAAAAGGGGTGGAGTAAATTAATTCAAGCCCCTTATATTCTTTCTTGTTTAGGTCTGTAAAGGTTTCCCAGGTGGGCATACCCACTAACACGTTTTCGTAGACGGGTTTTAAAAGGCTGGCCTGTTGTGCTACCAGGCGACCAAAATTTTCATCCATACTGCCGGCAATTAAAACAGAAAGCCGGTTACTGTCTAATTGCTTTTGCAGATTGGTTATGGGGTTGGCCTCGTCTATATAAACGTATTTAAAATTCAGTTTGCTGCTGTTAGTGCTTTTTTCATAAGCAGTAAAGTATTGTTTCAGCCGGTCTTCCATCATCCCTTTTTTAGTTACCACCAACACCGGCGATGTGCTGTAGTTTTTCTGCAGCATTTTATAAATGCCCTCGCAATGGGTTTTTAAAGTGGCATTTAAAATAATATAAGAGGGGTTGGCTGTAATGCCAGCATCGTTGGGCAGGCTGGCATTTACAAAGGGAATATTTCTTTTCAGTGCAGCCTCTGCCAGCAACTTGGCTTCTGGTTGTGTAACATGGCCAATTATTAAACCAATATTGTTTTGTGTGGTTGCGGCTATTTGTGCGGCTATGCTTTGTTTGGTGCTGCGGGTATCATATACAAAAACTTCCAGCGGCACTTTTTCTTTATTTAAAGAATCTATGGCCAGCTGAATGCCTTCATAAAACTCTAAACCCGCAATTGAATATTTCGGAAATTGTTTGCCCTGCTTGTAATCGCCACTTTCTGTAAAAGCAGAATCTAAAAACAAGGGCGCAAACACAGCTACTTTTTGGCGGGGGGGTATACTATCTGTTTGTGCCAGAGTGTTGCGGGCAGCAACCAGTAGTATCAGCAATAAAGCAAGCTTTGTAAGTTTCATAATCTGTTATTCGTTATTCCCATTCAATGGTGGCAGGTGGTTTACTGCTTATATCATACACCACACGATTAATGCCGCGTACATTGTTAATAATATCGTTCGATACGTGGGCCAGAAAATCGTAAGGCAGGTGTGCCCAATCGGCCGTCATGCCATCTACACTTGTTACCGCTCTTAACGCCACGGTAAACTCATAGGTTCTTTCATCGCCCATTACACCCACACTCTTCACTGGTAGCAAGATGGTACCAGCCTGCCAAACCGTTGCATATAAATTATAATCTTTCAATGCCTGTATATAACGGTGGTCGGCTTCCTGCAGCAATTGTACTTTTTCGGGGGTAATTTCTCCCAGTATGCGTATGGCCAAACCCGGCCCTGGAAAAGGATGACGGTTGAGCATGGCAGCGGGTATACCCAGTTCTGCACCCACTCTTCTTACCTCATCTTTAAACAGGTAACGCAATGGTTCCACCAGTTCTAAATGCATGGTATCGGGCAGGCCCCCCACGTTGTGGTGCGATTTTATGGTAACTGATGGACCGTGAACACTCACACTTTCAATTACATCGGGGTAAATAGTGCCTTGTCCTAACAAGCCAATGCCTTCAATTTTTGTAGCCTCTTCCTGAAATACTTCTATAAACAGACGACCAATTACTTTACGCTTGGCTTCGGGGTCTGTTTTGCCAGCCAGTTCTTTATAAAATAAATCTTTAGCGTCAATGCCTTTTACATTCAATCCAATTTCATCGTAGGTTTTTAATACCTGCTCAAACTCATCCTTCCGCAGCACCCCATTATCTACAAAAATGCCAAACAGGTTTTTGCCAATGGCCTTATGTATTAAGGTAGCGGCAACAGTGCTATCCACCCCGCCACTCAGGGCCATAATTACTTTGCGGTCGCCAATCTGGTTTTTAAGAGCGGCAACGGTATCGGTAACAAAGTGTGCCGGCGTCCAATCCTGACTGCAGCCACAAATAGTGGTTAAAAAGTTTTTAATAATGGTTTTGCCTTGTACAGAGTGATACACTTCCGGATGAAACTGCAAACCATACAGCGGATTATTAAACTGGCCATTGGTTTTAAAGGCTGCCACCGGGATACTTTCAGTGGTTGCCAGCATTTCAAAACCGGCAGGCAGTTCTAAAATGGTATCGGCATGGCTCATCCAAACCTGGCTTTTTTCAGTAACGCCGGCCAGCAATACATCCTCCTGCTGTTTGTGCAGTTGGGCACGGCCATATTCTCTTTTATTACTTTTTTCTACGCGGCCGCCAAAGCATTTAGCGGTTAACTGGGCGCCGTAGCAAATACCCAAAACGGGGCGTTGTGCCACCAGGGCGGCCACATCCACCATGGGTGCATTTTCTTCATTCACACTAAAGGGCGAACCCGAAAGGATGATCCCCTTTAAAGAAGCGTCTATTTCAACCTGTTTATGAAAGGGAATAATTTCGCAATAAACATTGGCCTCTCTTACGGCCCTGGCAATTAACTGGGTGTATTGGCTGCCAAAATCCAGAATAAGAATCTTTTCCGTCATATGGCGCCAAAGGTAAGGAATCGGGCTTTTTTGCCGGTGGATTTTTATGGGACCAGCAGCCGTTTGCTGCTCAGCAGCCGTTGCGTCGCACACTTGTGCTATAGCAATGGTTGCAGCAAAAAGTGGGTAGTTACAGCGCCTTATACCTTATGCCCCATACCTTTTACCAGAGTACAAGTGTGCGACGCAACAATGTTTAATCGGAGTTACTATTGCCGGCTACCTAAAATTTACTGTACACCTGCTGTCCGCCCACCCATGTTTTTTGCACCTGTGCTTTTAGTACCTGTGCTGGCGGGGCGGTCATTAAATCGGTATCCAGCAAAATAAGATCGGCCCACTTACCGGCTTCAATACTGCCTTTTTCTGTTTCTTCAAAATTGCTTTTGGCGGCCCAAATGGTCATGCCTTTTAAAGCCTGCTGGCGGCTGAGGGCATTTTTGGGCTGATAGCCACCGTTAGGATATCCTTTTGCATCTATCCGAAACACGGCAGCATAAAATGTTTTAAACGGAGAAATATCTTCTACCGGAAAATCAGTACCCAGCGGTATCCAGCCGTTTTGCTGCAACAGGTCGTTAAAAGCATAAGCGCCTTTTTCTCTGTTGGTGCCCAGGCGTTGTGCGGCCCAATACATATCGCTGGTGGCGTGTGTGGGCTGCACCGATGGTATGATGCTGTATTGCCCAAACAAGGCAAAATCGTTTTCGTTAACCACCTGTGCATGTTCTATGCGCCAGCGCCGGTTGTTTTTTGTTTGCAGGTATTTGGCATAAATATTTAAAATAGTGCGGTTGCCGCTATCTCCAATGGCATGCGTGCACATTTGAAAATTATTTTTATACAGCCAGGCCGCCACCGAATCAAAATGCTGCGGGTTACTCAATAAAAAACCTTTCCAGCCGGGCTTGTCTGTATAGTCCTGCAAGAGAGAGGCACCCCGGCTGCCCAGTGCTCCATCGGCATATACTTTAAAAGAACTTACGTTTAAAAAAGGGGTTTTTATTTTTCCGTTGCGCAAAGCAAAGTCGTAATTTTTTTTACTATCGCTCAGCATACCAAACAAACGCATTTTGAGAGCGCCTGTTTTTTGCAGGCTGTCGATAAACAGTACTTCATTAAAATCTAAACCGCAATCGTCTACAGTGGTTAAACCCATGGCAAAGCAATTGGCCTGTGCATCCAGCAGTGCTGTTTTCATTTGTGCCGCAGTGGGCAATGGTATTTGTGCTGCTACTTTATCTACGGCATTATCTACCAGCAAACCGGTAAGCTGGTTATTGCTGGTTTCAAAAGTGCCGCCTACCATTTTATCGCCGGGTTTAATGCCTGCCAGTGCTAAGGCTTTGTTATTGGCAATGGCGGCATGCCCATCCACACGGGTTAGCAATACCGGGCGGTTTGGAAAAAGTTTGTTTAATAATTCATTGCTGGGAAATTCTTTGATAGCCCAGTCATTCTGATCCCAACCGCGGCCAATTAACCAACCATCAGTATGTGTGGTGGCAAAAGATTGCAGGGTATCTATAATTGCCTGCCAGCTGCTGGTGCCGGTAAGGTCTGCTGTTTGCAAGCCCAGTCCGTAACGGTAAAAATGTGCATGCGCATCAATAAAACCAGGATATACAAAAAGCCCACCTGCATCTACGGTTTCTTTGCTCTTGTATTTTGCCAGCAAATCTTTACTGCTGCCGGTGGCAATAATTTTACCTTCTTTAATAGCTACTGCTTCAGTGGTACTAAAGCTGCTGTCTGCTGTATAAATTTTTGCGTTGTGTATTAATAAATCAACCGTATGGGTGCTGGTGCAGGCAGTAAAAAATATCAGCGTTGCCACTAAGCAGGATGCAAGTTTCATAAACCGTGTTTAAGTAAATAAAAATACAGTGTTTGCAGCTTGCATTGTTTTTTGAGTAAAATATTTATATAACCGGCGGTAAATCTTTTTTAGGCAGCCGTTGCGTCGCACCCTTCAACAGTAATACACTGCTCTACTGGTTAAGGTTACCGGTTTCTTTTACTAACTTCAGTATCTAAAAATACTGCCATGCGCAAACTGCTATTATTGTTAACAGGCTGTTTTTTTATGTGGGCCTGTACAACACCCGATAACAATCCTTCTTTATCAGTTGCCAGTTATTTTAATTATGGCGATACAGGCGTTCAAACAGCTGGTGTAAAAATGATACCGGTTTCAACACCGGTGGGTAATTTTAAAGTATGGACCAAAAGGTTTGGCAATAATCCCCGCATAAAAGTATTGCTCTTGCATGGCGGCCCGGC
>JANRMC010000135.1:0-4512 GCA_033761915.1 Flavihumibacter sp. | reverse complement strand
GGATATTGCCAGCTAATAGCAACCCCTTTACTGGTTTGCCTGGCGGTTACGTTTGTAAACTGCTGAGACAAAGCAAATGTTAGGGGAAACTCCATTACAGATGCAGCCATTAAAATAGCCCCATAACCATGCGGGTGTGATGTGCCGGGTGCAGATACCGGTTGCAGCGATGCCTGCACATAATTTGCATCAGAAGTTTGTACACTCATTGCAGGTGCAAAACCATTAATACGTGCATAGCTATCGGAATACAAATCAACTTTTCCGTTTACGGTATTCTTTAAATAGGTCCATGCTGCCTGAGCAACGGGAAGGTATGAGTTACTGATCCAACCGCTGTCTACGGCTGTTTTTAAAGTATAAATAAACATAGCACTGCCAGAGGTTTCTATAAAATTGCCAGAGAGAGAACTTCTTTTATCCACTACCTGGTACCAAAGCCCGGTAACAGGGTCTTTATAAGTTTGTATGCCAATAGCAAGATTGTTTAGTGCCGTAATCAGTTCTGGTCTGCGCGGGTGCGATGCAGGCACATACTTTAAAATATCTACCAATGCCATACAATACCAACCCATACCCCTTGACCACACAGAACCTGAGTTACCGGTAGTGGCGTTGGCCCATGATTGGGTTTTTGTGGGGTTCCAGGCGTGTTTAATTAAATGGAGTGTATTATCATAAAGCTGGTTGTAGATATAAAGTGTTTGATTAACGGCTGTATCTATGGCCGCCCCATCGTTAAACATGCTGCCATACTTGGCCAAAAAGGGGTGCAGCATATAAATACCGTCTATTAATATAATATCGTTATAGCTACCGTTATTTTTATGCCAGAAGATATTACCTGTTGTTGTTTTAGGGTAAGTGGCGCTGGCACCTACATACAGGTTTTTAAGTGTGGTGGCGGCCGTTTTGTATTTAAGCAGCCCTGTTTTTTCATACAAAAAAAGGCATGATATGCCGGGATGTGTTCTATCAAGACTGTTTACCGTGGCTGATATAACCCCACTGCCATTTACATAGGTATCTACATATGTCTGTATGTAATTAAGGTAGCTTGCAGAATCTGACACCTTGTTGTATACTTTTTCTATGCCATGCGTAACAATCGTATTGGAATATTCCCACCCTTTGGCAGTAAGTGCATTGATAGTGGGCTGATAACGGTACAACATGGCATTTGAAAACTTAACCGACCATGTATTGTTAGCTGTTTGAGCAAAGACCGTGGAAGCAAAAAATAATAAGAGTACACTAATACGAGCTTTCATGGGTTTGGATGTTGGGTTAAAGTAATGTGGCAGTTACTATTTATACTGCGCAATACAACGTGAAAAATATTTGTTTTGTTTTAGTTGTGCAAGCAAAAACACTTAGTAAAGTATACAGAATTACAAATTTGACAGAAGAGTATCAGATAAGCTAAAAGAGTATCAAACAATAAGTGGTACTAATTACAGATTATTATAAACTAACAGGCGGTAATATGCGCCATATTCCTAATACATTTATAGTAATTGCTATGGCAGGTTTCGTTTTATCGGATACAAAAAACTTTATCAATGAACAAATGCTGAAGGGTGCGACGCAACAACTGCCGCTATGAAAGACAAAAGCCGGTGCCATTATTTTTTTAATGATTGTGCAGGAACGCCTTCGAAAGTAATTGTAACGGGTTTAATTGTTCCATCCGTATTAAACTCCATTCTATCTATACAGGTAACGCGATGGTTGGCATCTGTTTCTGTTAAAGGGCGGCGGTGATAAACGATGTACCAACTTTTATAGAGCGGGTTATACAAAACAGAATGGTGTCCGGCGCCGGTTGCCACGCTGGCATCTTGTTGTAATATTTTACCAATACGTTTAAAGGGACCAAAAGGAGATTTTGCTATTGCGTATGCAACAGAATAATTAGGGCCACCCCAACCACCTTCGCTCCACATAAAATAATAATTACCGTTATGCAGAAACAGAATAGGTCCTTCTACATAATTATCCGGCGTTATTTCTTTAAAAGATGTACCATCACTAAATGGCTCAATGGCTGTAAAATTGTTATTGAGTTTAGCAATGTTGCAATGGCGCCAGCCACCGTAAATAATATAATACTGTCCGGTGCTGTCTTTAAAAACAAACTGATCGATGGGTTGTGCGCCATTATAAAATTTACTGATGAGCGGATGCCCCAGGTAATCTGTATATGGCCCTTCAGGTTTATTGGCAACGGCTACACCAATGCCTCCTTCTTCATGATCGTTTTGTATATCGTTGGCGGCAAAAAACAAAAAATACTGTTTCCCTTTTTTAACAATAGCCGGTGCCCACATAGCTCTGTGGGCCCACTTAACAGCAGCAGTGTCCAGTATGCGGGCATGCTTTTTCCAGTTGGTTAGGTTAGAAGATGAAAACGCATCTAAAAACACCTGTTGATTATAAGGAGCTGAATAAGTTGGAAAAATCCAGTACTGGTTATTGAATATGGCCGCTTCAGGATCTGCATACCAACCCGGGAAAACCGGATTGCCTGATTTTGATTGGGCATTAACCGGCTTATAATAGATGAATACCAGCACCAATAACAGCATAACTGGCTTTGACCGTAAAAGCATAGTTTGATAAGTTTAAATGCAGCTGAAAATTAGCAGAAGCAGCCTTGAAACACAAAACTATTTTAGCAACATGAGTTGTTTATATTTGTAAAAAACCGATTTTGCTGGCTGCGATATTGTTTATTTTTTACAGTTTACTGGCAGGCTGGGCACTAACCAGGCTGCGTATTACCGGCAAAAGCGGTATACCCCGGCATATTGTATTAAGTTTATTTGGCATTAAGCTGGCAACGGGTGTTTTGTATGGCTACATCTACACACTTACACCCAATTATGCTGTAACATCTGATAGCTGGAATATTTATTATGAAAGTTTGAAAGAATATCAGTTTCTTTTAAAAAACCCACTTGATTTTTTCAGCCGTTTCTTCTCTAACCCTGATGGATTAAGCTATAGCAATTTTTTTGGGAGCAGTAATTCATACTGGAATGATTTGAAGGATCAGTTACTGGCCCGTATTGAAGCGCTGATGAATCTTTTTTCGTTTGGCGACTATTACGTAAATGTAGTTTTCTATTCGTATATCAGTTTTTTAGGCAGTCTCGTTTTTTTCAGGTGCATACAAAATGTTTTTATCAATGCGCCCATGCTTTTAAATACTATTGCCAGCTTTCTCATCCCCTCTTTTTTATTCTGGACAGGCGGGATGTATAAAGATGGTTATATTTTTCTTTTTATTGCTATCATCCTTTTCCAGTTGATTAACAATAACCCCGGCTGGCAGAAAATAGTTTGGATACTTCTTTCGCTGGTGGGCCTTTTTCTTTTGCGTAACTATGTGGCTTTATTAATAATACCTGCGATTGCTGCCTGGCTGATTTACCATTGGCTTAAAAGGTATGGTTATTTCATTTATTCACTTATTTATGGTTTGTGCGCAGTGGTATTTCTATGGGGGTATCAACTACATCCTTCTGCTAATTTTCCCCATTACCTTTCTCAAAAGCAAAAAGAATTTTTGGCATTAGAAGCAAATTCTAAATTAACTACAAACACATTTGAAGGCAGTACCAATGGAGTACTGCAATATTTACCCACGGCGCTGAATCATGGTTTCTTAAGGCCCCACGTTGCAGAAGGCAAGGGTCTGTTCTATTTTCCGTTTGCTGCAGAGCTGCTAATACTATACCTGTTGCTGGTACTTTTTTGTATTGCACGCAACAAATTAAACCAGCAACAGAGAAATTGGGTTTTAATGAGTATGCTATTTACAGCCAGCGCCTTTTTACTGTTGGGCTATACAAGTCCGGTATTAGGAGCCTTAGTAAGGTATAGAAGCATCTATATGCCTTTGTTATTTGCACCCCTGCTGATGCACATTAATTGGCAGAAATTTCAAATTAAAATTTTTAATAATTAATTTCATTTACAACCGTTAGCTGTAAAATTTTGATTTTTTCTACAATTAATCCAACTTTTTTCCACAAAACAAGCGAAAACACCCCAAGAGCTTAAATTAAAATTGTTGTTTTAGGTTTTTTGGCGTTGTTTTGCATCTTTAAAAAACCCAACAATATGTCATTACGTTTTGATGCTATCAAAGGTTTATCCAGTAACAATGGTACTGAAGTAGCTGGTTCAGCCAAAATCACCGCTATTTTTGGTGAAAATGTATTTACCCTTAAATCTGCCCGTTCTTTTTTGAGCGATGAAGGTTATAAAAGCTTATTAGCTTCTACAAAGGGTGGTAAAAAAATTGATCGTGCAGTTGCTAACCAAATTGCCGCAGGCATTCGCCAGTGGGCAGAAAGTAAAGGGGTTACCCACTTTACACACTGGTTTCAGCCTTTAACTGGTACAACAGCAGAAAAACATGATTCGTTTTTTACTTTAAAAGGGGATGGTACCCCAATTGAAGAATTTGACGGTGGAGCCTTAATTCAGCAGGAACCGGATGCA
>JANRMC010000134.1:0-8662 GCA_033761915.1 Flavihumibacter sp. | reverse complement strand
GTTTTTATTAACACAATTGTAAAAGAAGCAGTAAGTATTGCCAGTAGCCAGTGTGCCATAAACAACGGCCAGCTTTGCCCTGCTTGCAGCAAATTACCCTGCCAGTAAAACGTGGTGGAAAAAGAGAAGAGGTAACAGATTAATGCAATAATCAGTAGTGTAATTTTTAAATTAGAATTTAATTGTAAACCGGTAAATCGGCTGCTTATTAAAAGTACTATGGCATAATATGCAAAACTATATAACAACAGGTAAATAGTGGTATTGTGCAAAGCAAGTGCGGGTTGGCTGAGTTGGTAATACATTTCAAGAGCGCCAGTCAGGTAAAGTACTATAATAGCTGTAACCCTGAATACAAATGGAGTATTGCCGGTAGTTTCTTTTTTAATGATGGCAAATAATACATAATTGGCAATTGCCGCATACACTCCTGTTACAAAAATTTTATTGAAAATTACTGGCAGAACATTGCGTTGCAGAAAATAGGCATCCAACCAGTCAATTAAAAGACTGCCCAGCATAGCAAACCATACCAGCCATGCAGCCGTTTTAATAATTTTTATATCAGACCGCAGAAAGAGCCAGTATAACAGTACCATTTCTGAAGCCCAGAACAAGGTTATATAATTACCATGCAATTGCAATGGGGCGGTTAATGATATAAACGTAAGTGTTAAACCAATCAGCAGGTAGAGAATATTTTTATCTGTTTTCTGATTGCGGAATAAAATATAACTGGCTGCAAGATTAAAAATGGCCATGCCTGCACTAAAAAAGCCCCGGTAATAATTTGCCTGCATAGCATTTATAAGATACAGACTTACACTAAAGTAAAGACAGGTATTGGCCAGTAAAATACCAAAGTCTGAAGCCAGAAATTGTTTTTTTTCTTTTATGTTATGGGCAATATTTATAACAAAGAATAGCAGGTAGAAAGCGGTGGCAAAACCCCATGCATTTTTATAGGTATTTGCAGGTGTGTTATAAGCAAGCGTAAATAACCAGCCTGCAAACAGGATAGTGGTAAAAATAAACGCCAGCAGGTTTAACAAACGCCATGCTTTATAATAAGCAATTACTAATAAGCCGGTGTTTAACACAAGTAGGTAAGAAAACAGCGCAATATAATTACCGCTGCCATTGCTAACCATGAAAGGAGTTATAAAACCACCCAGTAAAGCAATAACGGCCACTTCCTGCCGGTTGTATAATATAGAAAGCATAACAGCAAAAGCCGTAATCACTATCATTATTACAAACGCAAGAGACTGACTGAATAAATGAAACTGGTGATAGGCCAATGCAATAGTAAAGTATAAAACAGCCAGGCCGCCACCTACTAATACAGAACTAAAGGCTTTGTAGGTATTGCGTAGACGGTGTGCCAACGCAATAAGAATACCACCGCAAACAACACCAATAGCTACACGGCCGGTTTCTCCAATCCAATTATTATCTATGGCATATTTTACAAAAAAACCAATTGCCAAAACCAATATGGCAATACCAATTTTGCTAACCAGGTTTTCTCCAATAAATTTTTCTAAATCGGGGTTGCGTTCAAAAAAACCGGGTTTGGGCGCAGGGGTTTCTTTGGAGGAAGTATTAATAGTATTGGGTAATGGAGTAGTGCTTGCAATTGTAATGGGCGGCGCTTCTTTTTCAATAGTTGTTTCTTCTACCTTAAAACCACTAACCCATTCTTCTTTTTTAATAGCGGGGGTTTGTGGTTTAGCTGCTTCGGGTGCATCTTCAACTGCAGCAGTACTTGTTTTTGTTTCTTGACTAATTGGTGGTTGGGCCTGGGGTGGCTGCAGTTTAGACAACTGCTCTCTCAACAGCTTTAGTTCAACTTCTAAGCGGGAAAATTTTTCTGCAATACTGTTTTTTTGTGCTAGTACTGCAATCAGTACAATAATCAGCAAAAGCACTACAAAAAACTCCATAAGCATAATATTGGTAATAACTAAAGATAAAGGCCTGCAGCATATGGCAGAAATATTAGTTGTTAAAAAAAGCCCGGCCATAGCCGGGCTATTTTATAGATCCAGTTGCAGGTATACCGGGCAATGATCGCTGTGTTTTACATCGGGGTATATTTCTGCGTCTTTAATTTTTTTCTTAAGGGGTTCTGTAACGGTAATATAATCTATACGCCAGCCTTTGTTTTGCAGCCTTACGCTGGGAAAACGCTGGCTCCACCAACTGTAGCGGTGGGGCTCTGGGTGCACATGGCGGAAAGTATCTACCCAACCACTGTTTAAAAACGCATCCATCCAGGCTCTTTCTTCTGGTAAAAAGCCCGAAGAGTTTTTATTACCCTTGGGATCGTGTATGTCTATTTCTTTGTGTGCAATATTATAATCGCCACACAAAATAAGCTGCGGGTGTGTTTTTTTTAATTGCTCCAGGTATGTTTGAAAGGTATTGAGCCAGGTGTATTTAAAAGATTGCCGCTCATCGCCACTGGTGCCGCTGGGAAAGTAGGCGTTTATTAAACGCAGTTTACCAAAGTCCAGCTGTATTACGCGGCCTTCATCATCACTTGCCTGATGGCCGGTGCCAATGGTTACGGCGTCGGGTTTTTGTTTGGTAAATACTGCCACGCCACTGTATCCTTTTTTTTGAGCACTAAACCAGTAATCGTGAAACCCAAGGTCGTTAAACTGTTTATAATCTACATTGTCTTTATGTGCTTTTGTTTCCTGTATACAAATAATATCTGCAGGGTTAGTTTTCAGCCAATCTATTAAGCCTTTGTTCATGGCGGCTCTTATACCGTTCAGGTTGTAAGAAATAATTCTCATGTATAAAAAATTAGAGCAGCAATTTAATTAAAGCTGTTGAAATAGTTTACTGCTGTTAACGGGTGCGACGCAACGGCGGCTGAACAAGGCGGTGCCGCTGGTTACAAAATACTTTTTACCCGCATGGTAATTAATACAGGACCTTCCTCCCGCTGTACCAATATTTTTGCTTTTTCTCCGGGCACTTGTAAGGCGTTTTTTAACGCCAGCATATTTTTGGTAAGTATGTTATTGATGCCAATAATTTCATCGCCTTCTTTTATACCAGCTTGTTCTGCAGGTGAGCCTTTCATAACTTCTGTAACAATTACTTTATTATTTATATAGTAAAAGTTTAAGCCGGTATAAGAATAATCAAAAGGGTCTCTGAAGTGTGTGTTGGGTATAAGGTAAACATCTCTTTTTTCGTAATTAATAATGGTATTAAACCGCCGCAGTATATCGTTACCTATTAAACCACCCAGGTATGGGTAAGAGGTTACGTTAAACTCATCATCAAAAACATAGGCGGGTACTTTTTTAAATTTATAAGGCCCCAGTTTAAAATTTTTTACCACTGTCAGTTCCATCATTTTTTTGCCCCCCATTCCTTCTACCTGTGTAATTACTCTTTTGCGTTGGGGGCTGATGACGGCACTGTCCTGCACAAAATCCTGCGACAGTAAAAGGCATAACCCTGCACCGGTATCAAAATAGAAACGGGAGAAACGGCTGACATCTTCACCAATGGTGGCAGATTGTATAAGCAGGTTAACCAGCAGGGGTTTTAATAAATGCCCGCCCCGCGGATACTTCATAGAACCTTTTGAAAACACATGAATTTTCATGCTGTCATAATCAATCTTAACAATGTAGCGGTTAAAAAAACTGTACCCAATAATACCATCAATACGCTCGCCATACACACTGGTTAAAATATCGTAATCGTTAATATGAAAATTTAAACTGTCTACCGAAAGGCCGGGTAATTTAAGGGTGTTGTTATATGCAAAACTTACCGTACGCACGCCGGCAATACCACGTATGGTTTTATCAGAAGGGGTAATGGGCACTTTTAAACTAAGTGCAGTTACAGAATCTAAAGAAATACCACCACTGCCGGTATCTAAAATAAAATTGAGGGAGTCTTGTATGTTGTTTAAGCTTCCTTTTATTAAAATAACGCCACCGGTAAACATTCTAAAGTTAAAGGTGGTTAGTTTGCGGGCGGGGGGTGGCACAAATTCTTCCTGCGCCTGTAAATAGCAGTTAAAAGATAGTATACTTAGCAGCAGTGCTACTATATGGCGTTGGTTGCGTCGCACACTTGTACAGTTAATGGTTATTCAGCAAAATGCAATCGTTACCCGTTACTTGACAGTGGCTGTAATGCATTAGCTGCTTGGTTAAATTACTGTTTTCTGTTTAAATGCCGCCACCACTTATACATTTTATGGCATTGCCGCTGCATATTAGTAAATTTGCCCCTGCTAAATAACCTGATTATATGCAATTAGCCGATTTGTATCAGAAGGCCTTGAATAAAGAGTTTTTAACCATAGAAGAAGGCATCTTTCTTTTTCAGCAGGCGCCGTTAACAGAGTTAATGTTTGCTGCTGATGAGCTGCGAAAAAAACAGGTGCCACATGGCAAAGTAACCTGGATAATTGACCGCAATGTAAACACCACCAATGTATGCATCGCCAATTGCAAGTTTTGTAATTTCTACCGCATACCCGGCCACCAGGAAGCCTACATAACCGATATAGAAACGTATAAAAGAAAAATTGAAGAAACATTTAAATACGGCGGCGAGCAATTGTTGTTGCAGGGGGGGCACCACCCGGGGCTGGGCCTGCAGTACTATGTAGATTTGTTTAAAGAACTGAAGCAGTTGTACCCCGCCCTTAAACTGCATGCCTTAGGCCCCCCGGAAATTGCCCATATTACCAAGCTGGAAAAAAGTACGCACCGCGAGGTGTTAGCGGCGTTAAAAGCTGCCGGTCTGGATTCATTGCCCGGCGCCGGTGCAGAAATTTTGGTAGACCGTGTAAGAAGATTAATCAGTAAAGGTAAATGCGGTTCAGACGAATGGCTGGCCATTATGCACGAAGCACACCTGCAGGATTTAACCACTTCTGCCACGATGATGTTTGGTCACGTAGAAACATTGCAAGAGCGTTTTGAACACCTGGTACGCATCCGCGATGTGCAGGCAATAAAACCCGCCCATGCCAAAGGCTTTCTGGCTTTTATACCTTGGACTTTTCAGGATGTGGATACTTTATTGGCCAGAATACGAGGCGTGCATAATCTTACCACCTCAGAAGAGTATATAAGAATGATTGCTATGAGCCGGTTAATGTTGCCCAACGTACTTAACATTCAGGCAAGCTGGTTAACCGTGGGTAAGCAGGTGGCACAAATTTGCTTGCATGCCGGCGCCAATGATTTTGGCAGTATTATGATTGAAGAAAATGTGGTTAGTGCTGCCGGTGCCCCCCACCGGTTTACGTATAAAAGCATACAAGATGCAATAAAAGAAGCGGGTTTTGAACCCCAACTGCGTAACCAGCAATATGAGTTCAGGCAACTGCCGGAGATGATAGAGGAGCAGGTAATTAATTACTAACTGTTTTTTTAAAAATACAAACCGCCTTCAGGGGCGGTTTTTTAATGCCCCTTTTTGCACAAATGTTGAAGGGTGCGACGCAACCAAAGCTGGGTATTGAAACAAATGCAAGTCTACAATATAACTTTTTAAAAAAAGCAGGTGAAAACACTTAACCGGGGGTAAAAGAACCGGTATAGTTCAATAATACGGTGGGTTTGTAGTTATACACCCACAGATCCAATAATTAACTATGATTACGGCTCCTATTAAGAAAGTAATGCGCATTGCCATGATAATTGTGGTAGTGGCGCTTTTATTTAACTTCTTTGCCTATTACCTGGTTTATATTAAAAATAAGGAGAATGGTAAGCTGGTAGATGTGGTAAATATTGCCGGCAAGCAGCGGATGCTAAGCCAGAAAATTACCAAGGAAGCTTTATTATTATTGGATGGTAACCTTAAAGAATCTGAATACTTCTCTGTAAACCGCAGCTTGCAGCAGGCGGTTTTGTTATTTGAAACACAACATAATTATTTAACCCGTAAAGCCGGGTTTAAAAATTTACCTCCGCCACCGGTTAATGAAAGAACCGATCGGTTATTAAAAGATGCAGAAGTTTATGTAAATAAAATAATTGCCACTGCCAAAGAAGTGTCTGCGGCAGATTCTGGATTGCTGGCTATTAACGGGGCTTTATACCAGCGGGAACTGGCATATAACGAAAACATGTTTTTGCCGATTATGGAAGAAATAACGGCCGATTATGTATTTATAAGTAACCGTAAGGCACAAGAGTCTGAAACAATTAATACAGGAAAATTTGCATCATTACTGGTTGCTTTATTATGTATTATAGTGTTGGTAATAGAACCTTTATTCAGAAGCAATAAATCTAACCTGGCACAATTGCAGCTGGCCAAAGTAGAACTGATGCAGGAAAAGAAATACCTGTCATCAATATTAAACAATCAAACCAATTTTGTTATTCGTTTAAACAGAGAGGGTTGCTTTACGTATGCCAATCCTGAATTTTTGAAAGTATTTGGATATGCATGGATTAACCTGCAAAACACCCCTTTTTACAATACCATTTACCAGAAGGATATAAAACTCTGTTTATCGGTTGCAGATGAGTGCTGGAAAAATCCGGGTACTGCCAATAAGCTATTAATACGCAAACCGGTTTCTGGTAAACGTGAATTTTTATGGACTGAATGGGAGTTTATTGCTTTGGAAAGCGCCACCGGAGACGCTTATGAAATACAAGGCATTGGTGTAAATGTTACTGATAAAATTAAATTACAGCAACGAAAAGAAGAAGCTATTGAAACACTTTCATATGCCATGTCTTATGGTAATATGGGTGCATGGAAAGTTACCCTGGATACACAGGTAATGGAAATGAGTAAAGAGTTTAAAGCTTTATTGGGTTTGCCTGCAGATGCATCTGGTGAAATTTTGCTGGAAGATTTTTGTAACACCATTGTTTACAGTGAGGATAAAGAATTGTTTATACACGAGGTGGAAAAAATGCTGTTGAACCGCGGCAATAAAGAATTTAGTGCGGCCTTTGAGTACCGGGTGCAGGTAGCTGGTAATAGTATTATGCATCTGTCTACAAAAAGTAAATACCTGGGCGAAAACGATTTGTTTGGTGTGGCGCAGGATATTACCAGCCAGAAACAGGTGGAAAAAGGATTGATTGAGAACGAAAGACTTTACAGGTTGCTGGCAGAAAATTCAGAAGATATTATTTCTGTGCATAAAGGTGATGGTACTTTAAAATTCATATCACCATCGGTTAAAAATGTGTTGGGGTACGAACCTGAAGAAGTGGTGGGGCATAATATATTAGAGTATGTGCACCCCGATGATCATTTTAAATTCTTTCCGGTAGCGGGTTCTCCATCTGTAGAGGATTCTGATACATTGGTATTGCGTTATCGGATGCTGCACAAAAAATCAGGAGAACACGTGTGGCTGGAAACAATTATTAAACCCGTTAAAGAAGGCAATACCGTTGTACAACTTATTTGCACCAGCCGTAATATTACAGAACGTAAAAAAGTAGAGAAGCAGAAAGAAATGCTGATGGCAGAAATGAAGCAATCTGAAAGGATGCTGCGTACTGTAATAGACTCAACGCCAGATTGGATATTTATAAAAGACTCAGGCCACCGCTATATACTGGTAAATAAAGCCTTTGCTGACAGTTTGGGCCGGGATGCTACTGAATTTGTTGGGAAAAATGATATTGAAATGGGCTTTCCGGAAGAATTGGTGAAAGGAAATCCGGAAAAAGGTATTAAGGGTTTTTGGACCGATGATGATGAAGTAATGGCCACAAAGCAGGTAGTAAATATAGAAGAAGAACCTTCTGGTGCTGATGGAGATTTTAAAATATTCAGTACAGTTAAAGTGCCGCTGATAGATGAGGAGGATAATGCATGGGGTGTATTGGGCTTTGCCCACAATATTACTGCTATTAAACAGGCTGAAAAAAGTTTATTAAATAAAGACCGTTTTTTACAGGGCGTGGCGGCGGCTACCCAACAATTGATATTAGACGAAGGATTGAACGATGCCATAAAACATTCACTGCATGTGTTGGGAGAAAAAGCCGTAATAGACCGGGTATATTTTTACCGTAACGATTTTGATAATGAGCTGAACCAAAATACCACCAGCCATATTTTTGACTGGACTTTTTCAACCCGCAGCATTGTAGAAAATAGTCCGGGTTTTCAAAATGTACCATTTTCATCTTATACCGGTTTCTTTGATACGCTGCAAAACAAACAAACCATTACCGGTCAGGTGAACGATTTGCCTTTTGAACGATTTAAAAGCTTAAAAGAAGATCAAGGAGTAGAATCATTGGCGGTGTATCCCCTCTATGTAAAAAACCATTTCTGGGGTTTTATTGGCTTTGATAGTTATGCTAAAGATATTACCTGGACCAGTACCGAGTATTCAATATTGCATTCTTATGCTATTACATTGGCTGCAGCCATAGAACAGCATTATACAAAAGATGAATTGCTGAAAGCAAAAGAAATGGCTGAAATGGCCAGCAAAGCCAAGAGCGAATTTATGGCCAATATGAGCCATGAGCTGCGTACACCCATGAATGGTATTATTGGTTTTACAGATCTTGTATTAACCACCCAATTACAAAAAGGGCAAAGAGAATATTTGCAAAACGTACGCAAATCGGCTTACAATCTGCTTACTATTATTAATGATATTCTTGACTTCTCT